>DATNEZ010000136.1:0-2947 GCA_035606645.1 Binatia bacterium | reverse complement strand
GCTCGGCGATCTGCGCCGGCTCGCCGGTCGATCCGACCACGAACTCCACCGGGAACCCCTCCCCCCCCGGCAGCGGCGGAGGCGTCAGGGGAATCATGCGCACCCCGGGGATCTTGGCCAGCTGGGCGGCCGCCTCCATTTGCAGCTGCGCGGCCGATTTCGTCCTCTGGTTCCACGGCTTGATGACCATCCCGCCGAATCCCCCTCCGGGGTTGGTGATCTGGAAGGTGATGTCGCTCTCCGGGAACGAGCCGAAGACCTCGCTGACCTTGTCGGCGAAGAGCATCGTCTGCTCGAGGGTGGCGTTGGGGGCCCCCTGGATGATGGCGAACACGAATCCCTGGTCCTCCACGGGGGCGAGCTCCTGCTGCGAGTACAGGTAGAACGGCACCATGAGCACCAGGACGATCAGCCACAGGACCAGGACGACCGGCCGGTACTCCAGCGTGCGCGCCAGGAGCCGCGTGTACAGGGCGCGCAGGGCCTCGAAGCGGCGGTTGACGACGCCGGCGAAGCCGCGCTCGGTGTCTCCGGCGTGCAGGAGCTTCGAGCCCATCATCGGCGACAGCGTCAGCGCCACGATGCCGGAGACCAGGACGGCCCCGGCGAGGGTGAAGGCGAATTCCCGGAACAACGTCCCCGTGAGGCCGCCCTGGATGGCGACGGGCGTGTAGACCGCCGCCAGGGTGATGGTCATGGCGATGATCGGGCCGACCAGCTCGCGCGCGGCGTGCAGGGCGGCGTCCACGGGGCGCTGGCCGGATCGCAGGTGCCGCTCGACGTTTTCCACCATGACGATGGCGTCGTCGACCACCAGGCCGACCGACAGCACGATCGCCAGGAGCGTCAAAAGGTTCACCGAGAAGCCGGCGACCAGCATCAGGAAGACGGCGCCGACGAGCGAGATCGGGATGGCGACGACCGGGATGAAGACGGCGCGGAACGACCCGAGGAAGAGGTAGATCACCACGATCACGATGAGCAGCGTCTCGCTCAGGGTCTTGAGGACCTCGTCGATGGCGTTCCCGATGTACACCGTGGAGTCGTAGCAGATGGCCGCATTCATCCCCACGGGCACCTGCGCCTTGATCTCCGGGAACGCCGCGCGCACGCGCTTGACCACCTCCAGCGAGTTGGAGCTCGGCAGGACCCACACGCCCATGAACGTGGCGGTCTGGCCGCCGAAGCGCACGTCGGTGTCGTAGTTCTCCGCCCCCAGCACCACGTCGGCGATCTCTCCCAGCCGGACGATGACCCCCTTCTCCTCCTTCACGACGATCTGGCTGAACTCCTCGGCCGTCTTGAGATCGGTGTTGGCGATCAGGTTCACCGACACCGCCGAGCCCTTGGTCCGGCCGAGGGCGGACAGGTAGTTGTTCTTCGCCAGGACGTCGCGCACCTCGGACGGCGCGATCCCCAGGGCCGCCATCTTGTCGGGCTTCAGCCAGACCCGCATGGCGAAGGTGCGGTCGCCGAGGATATCGGCCCGCTGCACTCCGCTGATGGCGCTGAGCTTCGGCTGCACCACCCGGGTCAGGTAGTCGGTGATCTGGTTCTGATCGAGCACATCGGACGAGAAGCCCAGGTACATCGCCGCGAACTGGGCGTCGGCGGTCTGCAGATCGATGATCGGCGCCTCCGCCTCGGGCGGCAGGGTGTTGCGGACCTGCGCCACCTTCGCCTGGATCTGGGTGAGCGCGGCGTTGGTGTCGTAGTTCAGCTTCAGGTGCACGGTGATCGTGCTGACCCCCTGCGCGCTGGACGATTCGAGGAATTCGATGCCGTCGGCGCTCGCGATGACCCGCTCGAGAGGTGTGGTGATGAAGCCGCGCACCAGGGAGGCGCTGGCGCCGACGTACACCGTCGTGACGTTGATCACCGCGATGTCGCTGCGCGGGTACTGGCGCACCGCCAGGGAGCGGATCGACTGCAGCCCGGCGATCAGGATGATCAGGTTGACCACGATCGCGAGGACCGGGCGCTTGATGAAGAGATCGGTGAGCTTCATCAGTTGTCCTGGGGCTTGGGCGCCGGATTGTTCGGGGGCTGGACGCTGTTGTTCACCTCGACCGCCGCCTTGTCGCGCAGCTTGAAGACCCCCGAGGTCACCACCTCGGCCCCCGCCTCGAGCCCGGAGAGGACCGCCACCTGGTCGCCTCGCGCGCCCCCCAGCTTGACGAACTTCTGGCTGACCCCCTTGTACGACGGCTGCCCGTTCTCCCCTTTGATCTCCTCGACGACGAACAGGGAGTCGCCGTAGGGAGCGTAGCTGACCGCCGAGGCGGGCACCGAGACGACCGCCTCGCGGGCGGCGAGGATGACCCGGACGGTGACGAACATGCCCGGGTGCAGGACGCCCTTGGGGTTACGCAGGACCGCCTGCGCCCTGACGTTCCGGGTGGACTGGTCGATCACCGAATCGACCGCCGCGATCCGCCCCTCCACGTCGGCATCCTTGGCCCCTTCCAGCGCGACGCGCACTTCGCCGCCGGCCTTCAGGCGGCCGATCTCCTGCTGCGGGACGTCGAAGTTGACGTGGATCGGATCGAGCGACTGCAGCGGCACGATCGGGGTGCCGCTCTCCAGGTACTGGCCGAGATTCGCCTGGCGGAGGCCGAGGACCCCGGCGAACGGCGCCCGGATCGTCTTGCGCTCGATGGTCGCCTTGATCTCGTCGACGTTCCCCTCCGCCTGCTTCAGCTGGGCAATCGACGTGTCGTACTCCGTCTGCGAGTTGATCCCTTCCTGACGCAGCCCGCGAATCCGATCGAGGTTCAGGCGGGCCAGATCGAGCTGGGCCTCCGCGGCGGCGAGCTGCGCCTTCTCCTGGCTCGTGTCGAGCTCCACCAGGACGGTGCCGGCGGCGACGCGGTCCCCCGACTCGAAGGCGATCCGCCGGACCACCCCGGGCAGATCGGCGCTGACGGTCACTCCATTGATGGCCGCC
>DATNEZ010000125.1:0-3024 GCA_035606645.1 Binatia bacterium | reverse complement strand
GAGGGCCACGCCTACGAGCCGGGAACACTCCTCCAGCCGAGCGATGTCGCCGACGCCATCGTCGCCGCCTTGGACCTGCCCCGCAGCGCCGAGGTCACCGACATCATGCTGCGACCCATGAAGAAGCCCTTTTCCGGGAGGACTGATCAATGAAGGTGGTCCTGTTCTGCGGCGGCCTCGGCATGCGGCTTCGCGACTACTCCGACGCCGTTCCCAAGCCCATGGTGCCGGTCGGCTACCGGCCGATCCTCTGGCACCTGATGCGCTACTACGCGCACTTCGGCCACAAGGACTTCATCCTGTGCCTCGGCTACCGGGCGGACTCCATCAAGCAGTACTTCCTCAAGTACGACGAGACCCTCTCCAACGACTTCGTCATGAGCGAGGGCGGCCGCAAGGTCGACCTGCTGGCCAGCGACATCCAGGATTGGAAGATCACCTTCGTCGACACCGGCCTCCATTCCAACATCGGCATGCGGCTCAAGGCCGTGCAGCCCTACCTCGAGGGCGAGGAGATGTTCCTGGCCAACTACAGCGACGGCCTGTCCGACCTTCCGCTGCCGGCCATGATCGATTACTTCCGCGGGCGGGATGCGATGGCCTGCTTCCTGGGCATCCGCCCCACCCAGAGCTTCCACCTGGTGAGCATGGAGGACAGCGGGCGCGTGAGCGGCATCCGCCACGTGAAGGACGTCGGGATGCGCGTGAACGGCGGCTTCTTCCTCCTCCGCAACGGGATCTTCGACTGGATCCGGGACGGGGAGGAGCTTGTAGACGCGCCGTTCCAGCGCCTGGCCGCCGCCGGAAAGCTCGTCGCCTACCCCTACGACGGCTTCTGGGCCTGCATGGACACCTTCAAGGACAAGCAGCTCCTCGACGACATCTACACCCGCGGCCAGGTCTGCTGGGAGGTGTGGAAGTCCCCGGCGGTGGTGGCGAAGTGAACATGCTGTCCCTCCTCCGGGACGGGAGCGGCCCGAAGCGGGTCCTCGCCCTCGGCGCCCATCCCGACGACATCGAGATCGGGTGCGGGGGCACGATCCTGCGCCTGGTGGCCGAGGTCCGCAGCCTGGAGGTGCTGTGGGTCGTCTTCTGCTCGACCCCGGAGCGGGCGGCCGAGGCGCGCGGCGCCGCGCGCGCCTTTCTCGAGGGCGTCCCGAGCGCAAAGGTCGTGGTCCGCGACTACCGGGACGGCTTCCTTCCCTGGTCCGGGGCGGCCGTGAAGGACGAGTTCGAGGCCCTCAAGCGCGAGTTCGCCCCCGACCTCGTGTTCACCCACTACCGCCAGGATCGCCACCAGGACCATCGGCTGGTCTCCGACCTGACGTGGAACACCTGGCGCGACCACCTCATCCTGGAGTACGAGATCCCGAAGTACGACGGCGACTTCGGCTCACCGAACTTCTTCGCCGCGCTGCCCGCGGCGACCCTGGATCGCAAGGTCGGGCTGCTCCTGGAGCACTTCCCCTCCCAGAAGCGCAGGGCCTGGTTCACCGAGGACCTGTTCCGGGCGGTGGCCCGCATCCGTGGGATGGAGTCGGCGGCTCCCCAGGCGGTTGCCGAGGCGTTCTATTGCCGGAAGGCCAGCTTTTGAGCGACGCGGTGGCACTCCCGTCACGCCCCGAGGACGGCGCGTTCCCGCGGCGATGGATTCGAGGATTCTTGCCGGCCGTTGCGCTGGCGGTCCTGGCCTTGCTGGCGGTGCCACCGGTTCGAACGCCGCTCCTGCGGGACCTGGGCGGCGTCCTGGTGGCCGAGGATGCCGTCGCGGCCGCCGACATCGTCGTCGTGGCGACGGGCGCCGACGGCGCCGGCGTACTCGAGGCGGCGGACCTGTTCGCGCGCGGGGTGGCCCCCCGGGTCGCGGTGTTCGCCGACCCTCCCGATCCCGTGGTGGACCGCGAGTTCCTCCGCCGCGGCGTTCCTTACGAGGACGCGGCCGCGCGCTCCGTGCGACAGCTCAAGGCGCTCGGAGTCGGGGCCATGGCCATCGAGGAGATTCCCCGGGCCGTCGCGGGTTCCGAAGACGAGGGACACGCCATTCCCGAGTGGTGCCGGCAGCGCCGGTTCCGCTCCGTCCTCGTGGTCACCACCTCGGACCACTCCCGACGCCTCCGGCGCCTGTTGCGCCGCTCCATGCAGGGCCAGGAGACCCGGGTCGGCGTCCGCGCCTCGCGCTATTCGCAGTTCGATCCTGGCCGCTGGTGGGACAGCCGCGAGGGACTGCGCACCGGGATCGTCGAGCTGCAGAAGCTGCTATTCGACGTCGTGCGCCATCCGGTCTCCTGATGTCCGCCCCGTCGCCATTTCTCGCCGCCGCGATGGGCCTGCTCGTGCTGAGCACCGGGCCGCTCGGCGCCCAGACCCTGCCACTGCCGACCGTGCCGCCGGAGCCGGTCCCGGAGACCTCCGTCGGGCGGCCGCGGCCGTGGGAATACGCGCTGGGCACCGGCATCGGGTGGGACGGCAACATCGATTTCCTGGTGCCCCACGGACGGAGCGGCGTCGCGGTGGCTCCCCGCGGCAGCCTGGCTCGCATCTTCTCGGGCCCGCGCACGGAGCTGCGCGCCTCGGCGGCCGGGTCCTGGACCGGCTATCCCGGCGAGAACGGGCTTCGGCGGTACGACGGGGACCTCAGCCTGCAAGGCCGCTACGATCGGTCGCCGGCCACCCACTGGCGCGGGAGCGCCTCGTACGGGCTGGGCTACAGCGACTCGTCGGCGATCCTGCAGCAACAGGGCGTGTCTCTGCCCGTGGTGAAGACACGCTCGTTCGCGGGCGCCGTGGGACTGACCCGGAGCGCGGGCGCCCGGGGATCCCTGCGCATCGACGGGCGCTTCTACCGGACCGAGTTCGACTCACCGCTCTTGATCGACGGATCGAGCGTCCGCGGCACCGTCGGCCTGGAGCGCCCGCTCGGGTCTCGCAGCACCGCCGCCGTCGAGTACTCCCTGGAGTACGTTCGGCCGGACCAGGCCGACACGTCCCACCTCACGCACTTCGGATCGCTCCAGTGGACCCGCG
>DATNEZ010000120.1:0-4703 GCA_035606645.1 Binatia bacterium | reverse complement strand
TCAGCGCCTCGGCGCCTCCGGGCGCATCGAGGTCGGCGGGGGGCTCGACGAAGAGCGGCCGCGGTTTGGTGTACAGGAGATGGTCCGGCGTGGCCGGCCCCGCCTGGCAGAGCTCCCTCGCGCTCCGGGACGAGACGAACTCCAGGACGTCGTCCCCGTCGTCGAAGCGCAGGATGGCGCGCGCGGCCCCCGGCGGGCGGCCGCTCAAGAGCCCGCGCAGGCGCGGCGCGATGCGGGCCACGACCGCCCGGCGAGCCTCCCGGGGCAGGACCGCCCGGGCCGCCGGCCCGAAGACCGCCTTCCCGGCGGCGCGCTGGCGGGCGTGCTCCTCGGCCCGCGTGTTCATCTCGATGGTAGCGTCGTACGACTCCTTCGCGCTCTTGCCCCAGGTGATGAGCCCGTGCTTCTCGAGCACGACGCATCGGGCCTTCGGGTGCGCCCGGACCGCCTCGGCGACCTCCTTCGACAGCGCGAAGCCGGGGCGCCGGTACGGGACCCAGACGGCGTCCTGGCCGAACGCCTGCTCGACCTGCCGCCGCCCGTCGGCCGTGTTGGTGAGGGCCAGGATGGCGTCGGCGTGGGTGTGATCGATGTGCGGGTGCGGCACGAACCCGTGCAGGAGCGTCTCGATCGAAGGGCGCGGCGACTGGGGCTCCATGAGGCAGTGCACGAGCCAGGCGACCATCTCCTCGTCGGACATCGAGGCGCGCTGTTCGAGGGGCTCGAGATCATCCAGCCGGATCCCGGGAAAGTGCTTCGGCTCGATGCTCTTGAGATCGGACCCGCTCCCCTTGATGCGCAGGATGCGCACCTTGCGTCCGCGGAAGTCGGTCTCCTCGTGCTTGATGGAGGTGTTTCCCCCTCCCCAGACGACCAGGTTGGTGTCCCGCCCGATCAGGCGGGAGCGGTAGACGAGCAGGTTCAGGCCGGACAGGGAGCCGGCTTCCTCGTCCCGCCAATGATTCTGCATGGCCGCGGATTATACCCGCTCTTTCCGTGGCCCCCGGCCGGGGCTGGCGGTATATTCGGGTGGATGCCCCTCACCGACGATCGCAAAAAGGTGATCCGCCTCGCGGGCCTGGTCGTGTCGATCGTCGGCGTCGTGGTGGCGCTCCGGGCCTTCATGGGCTTCATCCATGCGGTCGCCGGGAACGCCATCGAGGGGAGCCCCGCGCTGCTGCGCTTCCCGGAGTACTACCGCCAGGTGGGCGCCTACTACACGCGCGGGCTCCTCACCGGGTTCTTCGGCTGCTATTGCCTCATGATGGTCGCCATCATCGTCGGCAACTGGGTGGACGAAGCGCGCCGCAACAGCCGCGCCGCCGGCGCAACCGGCCCCCTCGAGCCGTCTCCCATCCCGCAGCTCGCGGCGGAGCGCATCGCCGCCGGAACGACGGCCCGCAAGTAGTCGCCGGCCTTGACACCCGCCCCCGCGGGGAGTAGAACCCGTGGGCCGTCGCCGAATCCTCCCACCCGGGAGGAGCGGGGGAACCAGCAATACGGGGCGAAGCGCGCAAGCGCCGGGGACCTTCACCCTCGAGCCCGTCAGCTAACCTCGCAGGCATCGTGAGGGAGGCGCCATCGCCGTGCGCCGCCCTGGCGGAGGTGTGGATGGCCCGAAAGAAGGACCCCGCGCGGGACCCCCTGGACGAGCCGCCCCCCCTGACCGGGCTGTGGCGCAGGCTGTTCGGCGCACCGCGCGACGTCGAAGACCCGCGCATCTTCCACAACATCTCGCTGATGGCCTTCCTCGCCTGGATCGGCCTGGGGGCCGATGGTCTGTCGTCCTCGGCCTACGGGCCCGCGGAGGCGTTCAAGAACCTGCTGGTCCGGAATCCGGCTACCGGCCGGATGGAGGGTCAGTGGTACCTGGCGATCTTCCTGGCGCTGGCGACCGTCATCACCGTCTTCGTGATTTCGTACGCCTACAGCCGGGTCATCGAGCAGTTTCCGCACGGTGGCGGCGGTTACGTGGTCGCCACCAAGCTGCTGGGGCCGCGCGCGGGGGTCGTCTCGGGCTGCGCCCTGCTGGTCGACTACATCCTCACCATCACCGTGTCGGTGGCCGCCGGTGGGGACGCGGTCTTCGACCTTCTGCCGCACGCGCTTCGGGCCAATTTGGATCTCAAGATCCTCTGCGAGATCGCCGTCATCGCGGCGCTCCTGATCATGAACCTGCGGGGCGTGAAGGAATCGGTCGAGGCGGTGATGCCGGTCTTCCTGGTGTTCGTGGTCACCCATCTCATCCTGGTCCTGGCCGGCATCGGCAGCCACGTGTCGCGCATCCCCGAGCTCTTCGGTCAGGTGTCGGACGGGGTGCGCGGGGGGTTCGGCACCTTCGGAATCTGGGGCCTGCTGGCGATCTTCATCCGCGCCTTCTCCCTCGGAGGCGGCACGTTCACCGGGATCGAGGCGGTGTCCAACGGCATCGGCATCATGCGGGAGCCGAAAGTCCGGACCGGCAAGCGCACCATGCTGTACATGGCGGCCTCGCTCGCCTTCACCGCGGGCGGCATCCTGGTCTGCTACCTGCTGTTCGACGTGCAGGGCTTCTTCGATCTGCCGGAGAGCCAGCAGATCGGCCGCACCCTCAACAGCGTCCTGGCGGAGCGCTTCGCCGGCGGCTGGAGCCCGGGCGGCGTCCCTATCGGCTGGATGTTCATCAAGCTCACCATCATCTCGGAGGCCGCGCTGCTGTTCGTCGCCGCCCAGACCGGGTTCATCGACGGGCCGCGTGTCATGTCGAACATGGCGGTCGACTCCTGGCTGCCGCACCGCTTCGCCTCCCTGTCCGATCGCCTCACCACCAAGGACGGCGTCCTGCTGATGGGATACTCCGCGATGGCGCTGCTGTTCCTGACCCACGGCAGCGTCGACACGCTGGTCGTCATGTATTCGGTCAACGTGTTCGCCACCTTCTCCCTGACCGAGATGGGGATGTGCCGCTTCTGGTTCAAGGGGCGGCGGACGCACAAGGACTGGATGCGCCACATCTCCGTTCACGTCGCCGGTCTGATCCTCTGTCTGACGATTCTAGGCGTCATGGTGGTGGAGAAGTTCGGGGAGGGGGCCTGGAAGACGCTCGTCATCACCTGCCTGCTCGTCATCGGCTGCGTCTGGGTCCGGGCCCACTATCGCTCGGTCGAATTGCAGGTCCGCCGCCTCGACCGCGAGCTTCTCGATCTGCCTCCGGCCCCCCGCCCCGGCGGCGAGCCCGACCCCTCCAGGCAGACTGCCGTCCTCCTGGTGCGCGGCTACGGCGGGATGGGGGTCCATCTCATGCTGTCGGTGCAGCGCATGTTTCCCGACTTTTTCCGGAACGTGATTTTCGTGTCGGCGGCGGTCATCGACTCGGGACATTTCAAGGGGAAGGAGGAGATCAGCGCGCTCAAGCAGGAGGTGGACGAGTCGCTCGCCAAATACGTCGCCATGGCGCGGCGGCTGGGCTGGAACGCCGGCTCCGCCGCCGTCGTTACGACCGATCCGGTGGAGGGGATCTTCCGCGTCTGCCTCGATCTCGCCAAGCGCTATCCGCGCATCATGTTCTTCGGCGGCAAGCTGATCTGGAAGCGGGAGAGCTGGTGGCAGCGCATCCTGCACAACGAGACGGCGTACCAGGTGCAGCGTCGCCTGCAGTGGAAGGGCCTGGCGATGACCGTGCTGCCGCTGCGCACCGGCACCGACGCGCCGCGGGCCGCCATCCCCTCCTGATCTTCAGCGGCCGCCCGGCGCCGCTGGCGACCACGACCGGTGCGCCACCCCGCCGCGGCCGGCGTTGTCAACGCCGCCCCCCGCTGCTAGAATCCGCGGATGTCGCGTCTCGCACGGGCCACCGCCCTGTTGATCCTGGCGCACTGCCCCGTGGCCCTGGCGCAGTCGTGGACCGACGGCACGCGAACCCGCATGATCCAGGACGCTCTCAAGATCTCGCCGCCGGCCCTGCGGGAGATCCTCCTGCACTACGAGAAGGACCTGCTGCGCGGGATGCTCGATCCGTCCCGCCGCGAAACGGAGGAGGTCCACTTCCAGCACGCCGACGGCCGGCGCGGCCTGGCCGCCGCCGGCGTCGAGCGCAAGGTGGCGGAGATCCGGGACCTGCTGAAGGCACGCGCCTCGTTCGCGCGCGTCACGTACGAGATGGGGATCCTGGCGCACCTGGTGAGCGACGCCGAGTTCCCGCTGAACGCCTCCGATGCCGATCCGCGCGAGCCGCTGTACCGCGACGCCTACCGCCGCTACGCCGAGCGGATGCTCGACCGCATCCCGTTCGTCATCGATCGGGAGGAGCCGGCCGCCCTGAAGAAGGACGACGTGCGCGGGTTCGTGCTGGGCATCGCCAAACGCGCGGCCAGGAACTACTCCTTGATCGGCCCCGCCTTCAAGGATGACGGCTCTCCGGTCGCGCCGTCCGCCCTGGACGAGCGCTCCGTGCCGTTCGGCATCACGTCCCTGTCGTACTCGCACGCCGCCAGCGACGTCTCCTGGATCTGGAAGCACGTCTGGACGTCGATCCACGGCGACATGAAGGGGACGCCGTTCCTCGGCGCCCCGCCGCCGGAAAAGGTGACCGTCCCGCCGCGCCCCCCCAGGCAGCGCAAGAAGCCGAAGGAGGGGGCCGCCGCGCCAAAAGGCAGCCCGACGCCACCGGCGGCGGGAGCGAGCCCCACGCCCGGCCCGGCCGCGACTCCGGGCCGTCCATCACC
>DATNEZ010000099.1:0-3339 GCA_035606645.1 Binatia bacterium | reverse complement strand
GGGCGTGCCGACGCCACGCCGAGGCCCCGTCGCTGCCCCACGGTGTAGCCCGCGAGCCCGGCGTGGCGCCCGAGCACCCGATTCCCGGTATCGACCAGGTCCCCCGGGGGGCCGGTGTCCCCCGCCTCGCGGCGGACGAATTCACGGTAGTCGCCGTCCGGCACGAAGCAGATGTCCTGGCTGTCCGGCTTCCGGGCGTTCGGCAGGTCGTGCTTCAGGGCGATCGATCGGACGTCCTCCTTGAGCATCCCGCCGAGCGGGAACACCGCCATCGCCAGCTGCTCCTGGCCCAGGTCGAAGAGGAAATACGACTGGTCGCGGGCCCGATCGAGCGCCTTGAGAATCTGGAAGCGCCCGGTCTCGGGGTCTTTCGCGACCGAGGCATAGTGCCCCGTCGCGACCGTCGTGGCGCCCAGCTGCCGGGCGCGCGCGGCCAGGTGCCGGAACTTCGGCCCGCTGTTGCACTGAACGCATGGGACGGGCGTCCGGCCGGCGCGATACTCCGACACGAACGGGTCGATCACCTCGCGCTGGAACTCCTCCTCGAGGTTGAGGACGTAGAACGGGATCTCGAGACGGCCCGCGACTTCCCGGGCGTCGTGCAGGTCGGTCGGCGAGCAGCAGCGCCCGTACACGGGCAGGCCGTCGCGGCTCCTGTCGTAGAGCTGCATCGACAGTCCGACGACCGCCTCCCCCGCCTCCTTCAGGAGGAGCGCCGCCACGGAGGAGTCGACGCCGCCGCTCATCGCCACGACCGTGCGGGCGCCGGCCGCGCCCGCCGGATCGGCCGTCCGGGTCATCCGAGCGTCTCGAGATCGCCCTGGGTCTCGGTCAGGATCAACATCATCCTGGTCCCGCCGAGGCGGAACTCCGTGCGGTTCTCGATCTCCGCCTGGGACACCTTGACGTCGTTGACGAACACCCCGTTCGTGCTCCCCAGGTCCTTGAGCACCACGCGCGCGCCGTGCACCTCCACGCAGGCGTGCTGCCGCGACACCTCGGTGTCGTTCAGGACGATGTCGGCCTCGCCCCGCCCGAGGACCATGCGCGGCCGCTCGATCAGGAAGATGCGTCCGCTGTCCTTCCCCTCGAGGACCGCCAGCGACAGGCGCCGATCGGAGGGCATCGCCAGGTCCCCCTGCGGCACCTTCGCGGCCTTCGAGAGCAGGTTGGCGTCCTCCGGGAGGCGCATCGTCTGGTCGCCCGGGTCGCCCGCCGCGGTGACCGTGATCGTGGTGCTGCAGTGCGGACAGCGCAGCCGGGCGGAGGGGCGTCCCGCGAGCTTCGCCTCGTCGAAGTTGTACTTCCGGGAGCAGCCCCCGCAGGTGACGATCACGGGCGCCCCGCCGGGGCGGCCGCGGAGGCGCGGACCCGATCGACCACCTGCACGAGGACCCGAACGACGTGGTCGATCTCCCCCGCCGTCGTGCCGGGACCGAGGCTGATCCGTATCGAGGAGCCGGCCGCCTCCCGAAGCCCCATCGCCTCGAGCACATGGGATGTCCTGACCGTGCCCGCCGAGCAGGCCGACCCGGCGGAGACCGCGATCCCCTCCAGGTCGAGCGCCATCACGAGGACCTCGCCCGCCAGCCCCTCGAACGCCAGGCTGGAGGTGTTGGGCACCCGCGGCGACCCGGCGCCGTTCACCCGGGACCCGGGCACCCGGGCCAGGACCTCGCGCTCGAGCCGATCGCGCAGCTCCTGCATCCGCAGAGACTCCACGGGGAGCGCCTGCGCGGCCGCCTCGGCCGCCGCTCCCAAGCCTGCGAGGGCGGCGAGGTTCTCCGTCCCGGGGCGGCGGTTCAGCTCCTGCCCGCCCCCCCGCAGGTGGGGACCCAGGGCGACGCCCCGGCGCACGTAGAGCGCTCCCGTCCCCTGCGGCCCGCCGAACTTGTGCCCCGCGATCGACAGGAGATCCACGCCGAGGGACGGTGCGTCGATCGGCACCTTGCCGGCGGCCTGGGCCGCGTCGCAATGGAACAGGACGCCGCGGCGCCTCGGCCCGCCGCCGACCGACTCGACCGGCTGCAGGGTCCCCGTCTCGTTGTTGGCGAGCATCAGCGACACCAGGCCCGTGCCGGGGCCGGCCGCCACGAGCATGGACCCGCTCTCGACCAGACCGGCGCCCGTCGGGGGCACCCGCACGACGTCGATCCCCCTGTGCTCCAGGTCCCGCAACGGCTCCAGGACGGAAGGGTGCTCGATCGCCGAGGTCACGACCCTCCCTGCGGACGCAGGGAAGAGGGCCGCCGCTCCGTAGAGGGCCAGGTTGTTCGATTCCGTCCCCCCGGCGGTCAGGACGATCTCCTCGCGGCGGGCGCCGAGCAGACGCGCCACCTGCTCGCGCGCGGTCTCGAGGGCGATGCGGGCCGCGCGCCCGGGGGCGTGGAGGCTCGAGGGATTTCCGACGGGCGATTCGAGCGCCCGCTCCATCGCCCGCCGGGCTTCAGGCCGGAGCGGGCTCGTGGCGTTGTGATCCAGATAGATCGACTGCATCCGGGCACCGTAGCACAAGCCCGCCATCCTTGACAATAATGGGAAGTGTGCTAGATTCCGTCCTTCCGCTCTCCGGCCAAATCACTGGCCGCCAACGATATACGACGATCCCGGGAGCCATGGAAAGACTCGACTTCAAGAACACTCTCAACCTGCCGCGCACCGAGTTTCCCATGAAGGCGGACCTCCCGCGGCGCGAGCCCGGCATGCTGGAGCAGTGGGACCGCCTGGACGTCTACGCGGCCGTCCGAAAGGCGAGCGCAGGCCGGCCCCGCTTCGTCATGCACGACGGCCCCCCCTACGCCAACGGCAACATCCACCTGGGGCAGACGCTCAACAAGATCCTCAAGGATGTGGTGGTGAAATCGCGCACCATGCTCGGGTTCGACGCGCCGTACGTGCCGGGCTGGGACTGCCACGGGCTGCCGATCGAGCACCAGGTGGACAAGGACCTCGGAAAGAAAAAGGCCTCCATGTCGCCGCAGCAGATCCGCGGGGCCTGCCGCGCCTACGCCGAGAAGTACGTGACCATCCAGCGGGACGAGTTCCGGAGGCTGGGCGTCTTCGGGGAGTGGGCCCGGCCGTACCTGACGATGGATCCGGTCTACGAGGGGACGATCGTCGAGCAGATCGCGCGCTTCGTCGAGAACGGCAACATCTACCGCGACAAGCGCTCGGTCCACTGGTGCCCGCGGTGCGCCACGGCGCTCGCGGAGGCCGAGGTCGAGTACGAGGACCATGCCTCCCCGTCCGTCTACGTGCGGTTTCCCCTCCAGACCGGTCCGCTGGAGGCCCGCTTCCCGGTCCTCGCGGGCCGCCGGGTGTCCATCCTGATCTGGACCA
>DATNEZ010000090.1:0-5188 GCA_035606645.1 Binatia bacterium | reverse complement strand
CGAGGATCTCGCGGGCCTTCAGCTCGGCGATCTTGGCCATGCGGGGCCCCCTCAGTGAATCAGGTCGCGCGCCGCGGTCAGGAGCGCCTCCACGTCCCGGGGCCTGCGGGCCTCGGCGTAGCAGCGGACCACGGGCTCGGTGCCCGAGGGCCGCAGCAGGAGCCAGGATCCGTCCTGGAAAATCATCTTGCGCCCGTCGGTGGTGTCCAGGCGGTTGATCCGGCGCCCGGCGAACGCGGAGGGGACCTCCTCGAGCCGCCGCGCCAGTCGATCCCGCGCCTCGACGTCCATATGATAATCGATGCGGCGGCCGTGAAGGGGTCCCACCTTGCGGAACAGCTCGTCGATCTGCGTGCGGATCGACTTGCCGCGCACCGCGACCATCTCGCACGCCAGGAGGCCCGCCAGGATGCCGTCCTTCTCCGGCACGTGCCCGCGCAGGCTGAGCCCGGCGCTCTCCTCGCAGACCAGGAAGGCCCGACCCGACCGGAGGTGCTCTCCCAGGAACTTGAAGCCGACCGGCGTCTCGTAGACCTTGCGGCCGTGGAAGGCGCAGACCGCGTCGAGAAGGTGGGTGGTCGCCACCGAGCGCCCGACCCCTCCCGGCAGGCGTCTCTCCGTGAGCAGGTAGTCGGCCAGGACGGCCAGGAAGAGGTTCGGCGGGATGAAGCGGCCTCCCCGGTCCACGATGCCGAACCGGTCCCCGTCCCCGTCGGTGGCCAGCCCCAGGTGGAGGCGCTTCGAGGCGACGAGGCGGGATAGCCGGTTGAGCTGCGTCTCGCCGCAGTCCGGTCCCAGGCCGCCGAACAGGGGATCGGCCTTGTCGCCCAGGGACTCCACCGAGCGCGCCGCCTTGCGGAGCAGGCCGTCCAGGTAGCCGATCGAGGCGCCGTGCCGCATGTCGCAGGCGACGCGCAATCCGGCCCGGCGGATGGCCGGCAGGCGGACCAGTCGGGCGATTTGCCGGAAGTAGGCGGCGCGCATGTCCAGGGACTCGATCCGCCCCTCGGCCCGTTTCGATTGGGAGGAATCGGCCGCCGCGACCTCCCCCGTCTGGGCGCCGAGGAGCGCCTCGATCGCCCGGGTCACGTCCGGCGGGGCGGGGGCCCCCGTGGCGGTCGAGAACTTGATGCCGCTGTACTCCGGCGGGTTGTGGCTTGCCGTGATGTTCACGCCGCCGGCGCGGCGGCCGCTGACGATGGCGAACGCGACGACCGGGGTGGGGACGGGGGCGGGGGAGAGGGCGACCGGCACGCCACGCCCGGCCAGGACCGTCGCCGCCTCCCGCGCGAAGCGATCCGACATGAAGCGCGTGTCGTAGCCGATGAACACGCCCTTGCGGGCGATCCTTGCCGCGGCGAGATGCGAGGCGATGGCGCCCGCCACCCGGCGCACGTTGGCGAGCGTGAACTCCTCGGCGATGACCGCCCGCCAGCCGGAGGTCCCGAAGCGGATCACGTTCCTTGACTCTCCACGATCCCGGCTCCATAATTCATGGCGTGAGCGAACCCTCCGTCATCCTGGTGTTCTGCACCGCATCGACCGAAAAAGAGGCCGTCGATATCGCCCAGACGCTGGTCGAGCGCGAGGAGGCGGCCTGCGTCAACGTCGTGCCGATGATCCGCTCGGTGTACCGCTGGAAGGGGAAGATCTCCACCGAGACCGAGCAGCTCCTGCTGATCAAGACGACCCAGGCGCTCCTGGAAGACGTCAAGAAGACGGTCAAGGAGTTGCACTCCTACGAGCTCCCGGAGATCATCTCGGTGTCGGTCGACGACGGCGACAAGAACGCCCTGAGCTGGATCGCCAGCGTCGTCAAGGGAGGCCGGGAGAACTACTGACCCGGAGCATCGCCGGCCGGTGTCTTGGCCGCCTCGGGGGGCGCCGGCGGTGGCGGCGGGATGTTGAGCCGCTCGAAGGCCTTCTGGAAGCACTCCTCCATCGTCAGCTTCTGCCCCTCCACCGTCGTGTAGATCCGCTCCATCTCGCGTAGATACGCCCCCGACCCGCGCCGCGGCGCGTTGTCGTTCACGAAGCGGACCACCCCGCCCAGGCGCTCCTGGGGGGGCCGTCCGGCCGCGGCGAGGTCCGCCCTCAGCTTCCGCGTCACCGCGCCGAGGACCGTGACCGATCCCTCGACGTAGGTCTGGCGCTCGCGCGCCGTCATCTTCTGCCATCGGGAAAAGTCCAGCGCGGCCGGCAGGGGGCCGAGCGGCGAGGCCGGCGGCGCCGACGGGGCGGCCGGCGGGGGAGTCGGTGACGGAGCGGCCTGGCCCGCCGCGGGCGGGTTCTCGAACAGGGGCGGCTCGTCCTGGGCGAACGCGGGCAGGATGGCCGCCGCGAGAATCGTGGCCAGGGCCAGAACAGGGCGTCTCATGGGCGGTCTCCTCCGGGTCGTCCGGGCGGGGCGCGCCGGACAGGCGCGGACCGGCGGGACATTCTAGCGGGGGCGCGTCCCGGCAGCAAGAGCGGGCGGTCAGAGGGCGGCCGCAAGGCCCTTCTCGAGGTCGGCGACGATGTCCTCGGGGTCCTCGCAGCCGACGGAGATGCGGACCAGGGACTCGGTCAGGCCGAGCCTCTGCCGATCCTCCTTCGGCACCGAGGCGTGCGTCATCGTGCTCGGCTGGCAGATCAGGGTCTCGATGCCGCCCAGGCTCTCCGCCAGGGCGCACAGCCGCAGCGGCGCGAAGAACCTCAGGGCGGCCTCGTCCGATTTCAGGTAGAACGAGATCATGCCGCCCGACCCGCGCGCCTGCCGGAGCGCCAGCTCGTGCTGCGGGTGGGACGGGAGCCCCGGGTAGAGGACGCGCGCCACCCCCCGATGCGCCTCGAGATGCCGGGCCACCTTCATCCCGTTCTCGTCGTGCGCCCGCATGCGCAGCGGCAGCGTCTTCAGGCCGCGCAGCACGAGCCAGGAGTCGAACGGGGAGAGGATGGCGCCGACGGAGTTCTGGACGAACTGGATCCTCTCGGCGTGCTCGTCGCGCGCCAGGATGACCGCCCCGCCGACGCTGTCGGAATGGCCGTTGAGGTACTTGGTGGTGCTGTGGACCACGATGTCGGCGCCGAGGTCGAGGGGCCTCTGGAACGCCGGCGTCAGGAACGTGTTGTCGACGACGGAGATCAGCCGCCGGGCGCGGCAGAGCGAGGCCACCTGCGCGATGTCGGTCAGGACCATCATCGGATTGGTGGGCGTCTCGAGGTAGACCATGCGCGTGTTCGGGCGGATGGCGGCCTCGATGTTCTCGATCCGGGAGGTGTCGACGTACGCGAAGGACATCCCGTAGTCCTCGAGCACGCGGGCGAACAGGCGGTACGTGCCGCCGTACACGTTGTGGCTGACCACGACGTGATCGCCGGACTTGAGCAGGGTCATGACCGCGCTGATCGCCGCCATCCCGGAGGCGAAGGCGTAGGCGGCCCGGCCCCCCTCGAGGACCTTCAGGTTCTCCTCGAGCGCGGAGCGCGTCGGGTTGATGGTCCGCGCGTAGTCGTAGCCGGTGCTCTTGCCGGGGGATTCGTAGACGTAGGTCGAGGTCTGGTAGATCGGGGTCATGACCGACCCCGTCGTCGGATCCGGGCGGACCCCGGCGTGGATGGCGTCGGTTCGGATTCCCATCAGTGCACCTCGTCGAAGAGTCCCTGGCTCAGGTAGCGGTCCGCAATGTCCGTGAAGAGCGTCACGATCCGGCGTCCGGCCCCGAGGCGCTCCGCCACCCGCGCGGCCGCGAACGCCGCGGCGCCCGAGGAGCCGCCGACCAGGAGCCCCTCGCGGCGCGCCAGGAGCGCCGACGTCGCGAAGGCGTCGCGATCGGTGACCGCGATCACCTCGTCGACCAGATCGCGATCGAGGGTCTTCGGGACGAACGAGTTGCCGATCCCTTCGACCTTGTGCGGCGCCGCCTCGCCGCCTCCGAGGACCGACCCTTCCGATTCCACCAGGATCGCCCGCACGCCCGGGTTGCGCTCCTTGACGTAGCGCGCCACGCCCGAGAAGGTGCCCCCGGTCCCGGCGCCCAGGACGAGCGCGTCGAGCTTTCCCTGCATCTGCTGCCAGATCTCCCGCGCGGTCGTGCGGTAATGCATCTCCGGGTTGGCCTTGTTCTCGAACTGCTGCGGCACGAACGCGCCGGGCGTCGCCGCGGCGATGTCACGCGCCCGGTTCACCGCCCCGGGCATGCCGTCCGCCGTCGGGGTGATCTCCAGGGTGGCGCCCAGGGCCGTCATGATCTGCTTCTTCTCTCGGCTGTACTTCTCCGGCACGACCAGGATCACCCGGTAGCCGAGCAGCGTGCCGGCGAGCGCCAGGCCGATGCCGGTGTTGCCCGCCGTCGGCTCGACGATCGTCGAGCCGGGCTTGAGGAGCCCCCGCGCCTCGGCGTCCTGGATCATCCCGAGGGCGGTCCGGTCCTTGACGCTTCCTCCGGGGTTCAGGTGCTCGAGCTTGGCGAACAGCGAGGCGGCGCCGGGGCGATCGAAGGAGCGCAGGTGCAGGATCGGCGTCTCGCCGATGAGGTCGAGGGCCGATTCGTACACCTGCAGCCTGGACATCATGGACCCCCGGCGTGAGAACGGCGGCCATGATAGGGGATGGGGAGGCGGGAGTCAAAACCGCTCCCGATCGGCCTGCCGGTCACCGCCCCGAGGCGCAGGCGATCGGGGAAGGCCGTCCGGTCAGGGCTTGCCGTGATGCTTCGGCTTGCCGTGCTCCTGGGCCTTGGGCTTGCCGTGGCCGGAGGGGGAGGACTTGGGGCCCCCCTTCTTCGCCGGCTTCGATTTCGGGTACTTGCCGCGGTTCTTCTCGGCGACGTAGTGCTCGTAGCTGACACCCTTGTTGCGCTCGGCGATCATCGTGTAGGGGCTGACGCGCTGGCGCGCGCAGGCGACCTGCATCTTGGCCAGCCCGATCACGTCGCGATCGCGAATCGAGAGACGCTCGCGCGGGTGCTTCTTCCAGTACCCCCACGCCTTGCCGTAGGGCGGCCCGGGGTCGCGGTTGATGCCGGTGAACAGGACCGACGGCGAGATGTTCATGCGGAACATGATGTCGGACCACGACAGGTATTCGAGCCTGAGCCTCAGGATGTCTTCGGGCGATCGGCGCCCGCCCCGCGCGAGGAGCAGGATCACCGGAAAGTCGTCCACCGGCACCCGGCAGCGCTTCACCAGGGACACCGCCACCTCGGGG
>DATNEZ010000024.1:0-2540 GCA_035606645.1 Binatia bacterium | reverse complement strand
CGACGCGGCGGACTTGGGCTCGGTCAGCGTGATGAGGACCGGATCCGGATGGTGGGGGTGGGACCGGCTCTCGCGCGTGGCCATCAGCGCCGCCTGGCGTGGAACGAGGGAACGACCCCGATCACCGACAAGCCGAGTTGGCGCTCCACGTCGTCGGGTGTCTTCACGGTAGTGTCGAGGAATTCGAGGGCGAAGGCCACCCCGAAGGCGAGGACCAGCCCTGCGACGATGCTCAGACCCAGATTCCATTCCTTCCGAGGGCGGATCGGCGCGCTGGGCGCGGTCGCCTCCTCGACGATCCGGACATTGCTGTTCTCGAGCCCTCCGGCGACCCCCGTCTCCTTGAGCCGCTTGACCACCGAGTCATAGAGCTGCTGGTTGGACTCGATCTCGCGCTGGAGATTCTGGTACTGGCTCTCCTTGTCGTTGAGCTCCTGCCCCTCGCGCCGGAGGTTGTTGACCTCTTTGAGCAGGCTGTCCTCCCGCGCCCGGGCCACCTTGGCCTGGGTCTGCACGGATCTCAGCGTGCCCCGGAATTCTGCCTCGAGCCGGTCCCTCAGATGCTGGATCTGCGCGTCGACCTTCACGATCTCGGGGTGCTTGTCCTTGTAGACCTTGAGCAGCTTCGACTTTTCCGTCTCCAGGTTTCCGATCTCGCCCTTGATCTTTCCGACCAGCGGATTGTCGCCCTCGCTGAAGATCGTCCCGGCGGTCGCCGGATCCTTGGCGACCTGGGTCAGCTCGCCCAGCTTGGCCTCCACCGACATCCGCTGGGCCTGGGCTTCCAGGTAGCCCTTGTTGGCCTCGATGATCTTCTGGGCGCTGATCTGCCGCTGCTCCTGCATGCCCAGGATCCCGGACTTGACCCGGTAGTTCTGCAGGGCCTGGGAGGATTCCTCCACCTTCGCCCGGAGGCGGCCGGCCTCCTCGGTCAGCCAGGTCAGGGCGTCCCTCGCCCCCTTGAGCTTGAGCTCGACATTGTACTTGGCGTAGGCGCTCGCGATGGCGTTCGCCTCGGCGGCCGCGCGCGCCGGATCGGGGCCCGCAACCTTGATCAGGACCAGCCGCGTGTTCCGCACGGGGTCGACCGCGAGCGAGCCCGACAGCGAGCGGCTCGGGTCGGCGACGGCGCCACCGTCAGCTGCGCGCTTCTTGAGATTCAGCGCCTCGACGGCCCGCTCGACGACCGGCCGGCTCTTGATGATCTCGTACTGGGTCGGGTAGAACGCCGGGTCCCAGGCGGACATGGCCCCGACCGGTGTCACGTCCTGGATGTTCAGCACCTTCGGCGGCTCCGGCTCGATCATGATCGTGGCCGCCGCCTGGTAGATGGGGACCTGGGTGAAGGTCCAGATTCCGACGGTGAGCACGGTCAGGAGAAAGATGCCCGTCATCAGCCACCGGTGCTTGCGCAGCACGCGGCGGTAGTCGGCTATTCTCGGCTGGGACTCGACCTCACGTGTGACCATGACGACCCTATTTCGGGATAAACCCCTCCAGATGCGTCTTCCCCGTCAAAAAAAACTTTCGGGCACCACCACGACATCGCTTTCCTGAAGCATGACGGCCTTGGCCTCGCGGCCCCGCCGAAGGATGTCGTTCATGTCCACCTCGATCACCTTCTGGCCCTGCGGGGTGGCGCGGATCACCCGGGTCCGGCCGGGCGCCGCCTTGTCGGTGAACCCGCCGGCGACCGTGATCCCCTCCAGGATGTTCGTGTCCTTGTCGAGCGTGTAGGCCCCCGGCTTCTTGACCTCGCCGAAGACGAAATACGAGTAGGCCTGCGCCCTCGACACGATCACGATGTCCTGGCTCTGCACCCGCGTGTTCTCGGACGGGTCTCCGGCCTGGATCTTCTCCAGGCTCAGGCGCTGCGCGCCGATCGATCCGTCGGAGGCTGCGTGGTTGCGGACGAGGAGGACCTGCTTCCCGGCCGTCGACGCGAATCCCCCGGCCCTGGACAGGATCTCGAGGAGCGTCGTGGGCCCCGTCAGGTAGTACACGCCCGGCTTCTCGGCCGCCCCGAGCACCTGGACCTTCTGCGAGAGATACTCCTTGACCGCGACGATGACCTGCGGATTGACCAGGTAGTCCTTCCCGAGCAGCTCGGTCAGCTGAGCCGCCAGCTCTTTCGGGGTCGACCCCGCCGCCTTCACGCGACCGATCAGGGGAAACGGGATGAAGCCGTCTGGATCGACCCCGTAATCGCGGGACAGATCCGCCTGCCCCCACACCGTGATGCCGAGCACGTCATGAGGCCCGATCGTGTACTCCTGGCCGGATGCGGGCCCCGGCGCCCAGGACCACAAGGTGAGGCCGATGAAAATCCACTGAGCCAGACGCAACTGCCAGGTCATTGGGGGGGCATTACCTATGGTGGCGGAAGCTTAGGCGGCGAACGGCCGGCTGTCAAGCCGACTACCCCTTGTTGGACTACCCCTCTCCCCCGCCGAGGGGGAGAGGGTAGGGTGAGGGGGCTAAAAGGGTGAGGGGGGCTAGAACTGCACGGTCGCCCGCGCGGTGATGCGGTCATCCACGAA
>DATNEZ010000021.1:0-5707 GCA_035606645.1 Binatia bacterium | reverse complement strand
CGCGTCGTAACGTGCTTCCGGACAGGGAGGGGCGGAACGCCAGCGCAAACCGCGGCCAAACGGCCCGACGGCCCAGTCCAACCCGATGTCGCGCCAGGAGAAATGGCGGCCGCCGAAGCGAAGCATTCCAGGATCTCACCGAGATGACGCGCGTGGGCTATGCCAGCGCCGGGCACTCTATCTCATGAGATTCTCCGACGACAAGGGAGGGAACGAGGCCCGGTCAACCGCGCCTTGGGATTCTGCGTGATGATGGATACCTGCTGACAGGCGGCGCGAATGCGAAGCCTCCCGTGAACTCGCCTGTGACCACGACGGCGTATCCCTGGGTGAAGAGGGTCTGGTACCCCGGCACGTTCGCTCCCTGAATCTCGAACCGGTACTCCCCGATCTGGGGCGAGCGGATCAGGACGCCCTCGACGTTGTTCCTGGAGTCGCGTCCGGCCGGGTTCGGGGCCGACTCCATGTCGCCGGGCACGTTGATGTTGTCCGCGGTCCACTGGTTTCCCTTGTACACCGTTCCGTTCGGCGCGGTGACGACCAGGTCGAGGTCGTTGCGCACCAGCTGCCCGGCCGGGGGCGAGGCCGGCGGGTCGGTCCAGACCAGTGTGAACTTGAGCGGCGAGGCGGTGGAGGTGACGTCCACCTTGTAGATGAGGCGGTCGCCGGTGCCCAGGCCCGAGCCCTGGACGGACGGGATGTCTGCGAGGAACAGCCTGCGTGAGTCGCCGGCGAAGTACAGGGCGTCGTCCAGCATGATCCGGCCCCAGCCCTGGCGGTTGCTCGGAGCGTCGGGGAGCGGCTGGTTGCCGTTCTCGTCCACGAACCGTCCGGTCATGTTCCGCGCGCTGTTGATCAGCACCCCCTTCAGGAGAGCGGCGCTCGGGATCCGGGCGTCCGCCGGTGCGGCCTGGCCCGTGGGGTAGAACCCGTCGGTGAAGTACTGTCGCGCCAGAGCGCCCAGCCCCGCGGCGGTCGGCGAGGCCATGCTGGTGCCGCTCAGCTTCACTGTCGAACAGGTCTGCGAGACGTTGTTTACGTAGCAGCCATCGGGAGTGTCGGGGTTGCCATCGAAATCGGGGATGCAGACGTTATCGCCCGGGACGCAGTGAGGATTTGAGGCGTTTCTGTAATAGGTGAGCGGAAATCCGGCCGAGGAGACCGCCACGCCGGGGGCGGTGAGGTCGGGCTTGATCCGTCCGTTCGCCGGACCGAGGCTCGAGAAGCCCGCCATGTTGTCGGGGTCATAGTTGAGCGTGGCGTCGTAGCTCTCGGTGGCCCCTACGCTGACCACGTTCTTCGCTCCGTTGGCGCCGTAAATTGTGCCTCCATGGAAGCCGTCGTTGCCCGCGGCGAAGAACACCAGGAAATCCGGCCTCTGCCAGACCGCGGCGTCCGCCGCGCCTTCCTCGTCCGAGGCATATGAGTGCGTCGCCAGCCGCGCGCCGGCGTCGTATTCCTGCTGGAGGATGTTGGCCAGGGAGCAGAAGCCGCAGATGACATCGGTGCAGTTGGAAGTATCCACTCCGGTGTACAAGTCCAGGTAGACAAGCTTGGCGTTAGGCGCCATCCCATCCCCCGCGTCGTGCCCGGCGCTCGAGGGCGTCGACAAGTTCGTCAGCGAATCGGCCACGGCGCTCCCCGCGGTGTGCGTTCCATGCCGCCACGTCGGGTACGGAGGGCTATCGTGGTTGGTCACGTTGTTGTAGGCCAGGATCTTCCGGTTCATCGGATCGACTGTCAGCGGGCCGGGAGGGGGGACCGTTTGCTTGACCAGCGGATGGGCCGGGTCGGTGAAATAGCAAAGCTGATGCTCCAGACGGGTGTCGGCGACGCCGATGACCTGGCCGGTCCCCGTGATCCCGCGGTTGAACACCGTGCCCGAAAGCATGTACGGCTTCGGGTCGGCGGCCGCCGCCTCGCCCGGCCCGTCCACGCGATCGTCCGACTGGCCGATCCAGATCGACTGGTCGTTGAGGAGCCGGCTCGGCCGGGCCAGATCGACGAACAGGACGTCGGGGTGACGGGCCAGGGCTGCGGAGAGCGCTTGCAGGCGGCCGGGCGGCCCGGAGAACTGGACGAGCGGCGCGGGCTCCCGGCGGATGGACGCCGCGCTCACTCCGGGGAACGGCTTCTGCGCCGTCTTGGCCAGGGCTTCCGGGTCGCCGTCGATGGACAGCCAGGCGTTGATCCGCACTTCCTCTCCGCCGGCCGCCGGCGGCTTCGCGCTCGCGAGACCGCGCAGGTCGGGCGACAAGCGGAGCCTGGGCGCGAAAGGAACCAGGGCCCGAACCCCCGGGATCGACTGCAATGATCCCGCCTTGGCGCCCGCAGGCAGGCGCACGATGAGGGCGCGCTCGGGCAGGTAGTCGAGCACCGTCATGCCCAGGCCGGCCAGGCCCTTCCGCTCGGCGGAGGCCGGCGTCCCGTGGAACTGCACGATGTAAAGCTCCCCGCGCCCCGCCGGCGCGGCGAGCGCGCCCGCCGGCGGCGCTCCCTCGACGAGATGCGCCGGGAGTCCGTTCGCCGGATCGAAGATCGCCGCCTTGAGCTTCAGCTGACGATCGTCACCGGCGGCCGCGGCTGCGAACGTGGCGAGGGCCCCGATGAATGGGGCGGCGAGGAACAGGATGCCGAGCCGGCGCGCGTCGCGACCTCGGAACAGAGTCCCTCGGGTCATGGCGGTCATGATACTCCCCACATGATTCCGGTCGGATCGGAATCGGCCTGGTGGCCGACGCTGGGAACGTCCAGTCCCGGAAGCGGACGCCTTGAGACTTGTCCAAGACACCCTGCCTGCGAGCAACCTCCCGCTCATCAGACATTTAGTCCCAGCCTGGCCAATTGGCACGGCTATTGATACCAGTTCCCAAGCGCTCCTCTATCAAGTGAGCGCCACCCTGATCGGCACTCCGATCACCTTGGAGGACGCGATGGAAGTCTTCTGGCAAGACCTGCGTTTCGGGGCCAGCGGCCTGCTGTTCGACGTGCGTCTGTCGCTGCGATCGCTCATGCGCAACCGCGGCCTCGCCGCCGCGGCCGTGCTGACCCTCGGCCTCGGCATCGGCTCGACGACGATCATCTTCAGCATCCTGGAGGCGGTCCTGCTGCGCCCCTGGCCGTATCCCGGGGTGGAGCGCCTCGTCGTGCCCTCCTCGGTCCACCTGGCCACGTGGGACCGCTGGTCGGTCACCTACGCCGATTTCCAGGACTGGCAGGAGGAAGGGATCTTCGACGGCGTCGCGGTCTACCAGACCTCCGGCCTCGACCTCAACCCGGGGGCCGAGCCGGTGCGCATCACGACCGCCTGGGTGAGCCCTGATTTCTTCCGCGTTCTCGGCGTTCCCCTGGCCCTCGGCCGTGATTTCCGACCGGAGGAGTTCGTGCCCGACACCGAGCGCTCCATCATCCTGAGCGATCCTTTGTGGCGGTCGGCTTTCGGGGGCGACGACGGGGTCCTCGGACGCACGGTCCACCTCGGGGGCCGGCCGTACACGGTGGCGGGCGTCATGCCGCCCGGCTTCGCCTGGCCGCGCGAGGCGACCGCGTGGCTGCCGCTGCGGGTGAAGCTTCCCGATCCGGATCTCGCGCGCCGGGACAACTACATCTTCTCCAGCATCGCGCGCCTGCGGCAGGACCAGCCGCTCGAGCCGACCCGCGCGCGCCTGGCGGCGTACGCGAAGCGGATCGAGCAGGACGACCCGGTTGCCCGCCAGGGAATCTCCCTGACGGCCGTACCTCTCGGAGAGTGGATCGTCGGTCCGGACCTGTCACGCGCCCTTTGGCTCCTTTTGGCGGCGGTCGGGTCCGTGCTGCTCATCGCCTGCGTCAACGTCGCCAACCTGCTCCTGGCCCGCGGCTCGGCCCGGCGGCACGAGCTGGCGGTGCTCGCGGCGCTCGGCGCCCGGAGGGGGCGGATTGTCCAGCAGCTCATGGTCGAGAGCCTCCTCCTGGCCCTGGCGGGAGGGACCGCCGGGATCGTGCTCGCCGTCTGGGGCCTCGGAAGTGTCGCCGCCCTGGGGCCAACCGACGTGCCGCGGCTGGCAGAGGCGCACCTCAACACGCCGGTCGCTGTCTTCGCCTGCCTGGTGTCGCTCCTGACCGCACTCCTGACCGGGATCGCGCCGGCCCTGCAGATCTCCTCCGTGCAGCCGGGGCAGGCGATCGACACGGGCGGCCGCGGCGGCACCGGATCGCGCCGCGGCACGCGGCTGCGCGACGTCCTGGTCACGGTCGAGCTGGCCCTGTCGCTCGTCCTCCTGACGGGTGCCGGCCTCATGGCGCGCAGCCTGTCGCGCCTGCTGCGCGTCGACGCCGGCGTCCACGTCGAACACCTGGAGACGGCCACCGTGACGCTGCCGAGCGCGCGCTACAAGACCGACGAGGCGAGATGGTCCTTCTACGAGTCGCTCATCGAGCGGCTCGAGGCGACCCCCGGCGTCCGGGCGGCGGCCGCCAGCTCCGCGGTCCCGCTGGGCGGCGGCGGCTTCTACCTGGGCCGCTCCTTCCTGGCGGAGGGGCGTCCCGCGCCTCCCGCTGGCCCCGAAGTCGGCGCGATGTGGAACGTCGTCACACCCGGATACTTCAAGACGACGGGAACGGTGATCAAGAAGGGACGCGACTTCACGGCGCGCGACGGGGCCGGCTCGACACCGGTCGCGATCGTCAACGAGGCGTTCGTCCGGGCGATGTTCCCCGGGGAGGAAGCGATCGGCCGGCGAGCGAAATCATGGCGGGACGAGAACGTCCTGCGGGAGATCGTCGGCGTGGTCCAGGACGTGCGCTACTTCGGCGCCGGAGACGAGATCCGGCCGCTCTTCTATGTGCCGCACCGCCAGGAAGCCTGGGGCGAGATGGTCGTGACCGTGCGCCAGGCCGGCCAGGGCGCGGGCAGCCCCGGCGCGGCCGCCCACGGTGCCGGGACCCCCGGAGCTCCGAACCTTGCGGTGTCGCTGCGCACGGCGCTCGCCACCCTCGACAAGGACCTGGCGATCGGCGACGTCCGCACCATGAGCCAGTCGATGACGGCCTCGATGGCCCGGCCGCGCTTCAACGCGCTGCTGCTGTCGACGTTCGCGGCGCTGGCGCTCCTCCTGGCGGCAGTCGGGCTGTACGGCATTGTGTCGTACTCGGTCGTGCAGCGCACGCGGGAGATCGGGGTACGCATCGCCCTCGGCGCGCGCGCAGGGGACGTCCACCGGCTGGTGCTGCGCCACACGCTGCGGCTGCTGGCCTTTGGCCTCCTGGCCGGGACCGCGGGCGCGCTCGCCGTGACCCGCCTCATGACTGGGCTGCTCTTCGAGGTCGGCCCCTGGGACCCGACGGCGTTCGCCGCCGGATTGATCGTCCTCGCGTCGGTCGCGATCGTCGCCGGCTACCTGCCAGCCCGGCGCGCCGCGCGCGTCGATCCGATGACGGCCCTAAGATACGAGTAGGACGAACTACAGGCGCGCGATCCGACCGCGGCGTAGCATCGTGCGTCGGGCAGGCTTATCTCTACATCGGTGGGCCGGCGACCGATGAGGTAGCCAATCTCGTCATTACCCCGTCCAGCGGCTTGGCATGGTTCGGGATAAGCGGATGATGGCTACCCGGACTTGATTGTCGGGGCGCAAAACAGAGCCCCAGCCGCTCTCGCGACCGCGGCTCCTCAGAACGTTCGCCCCGACGACTCCGGGGCTCATGATGCCTGGCTCCCCAAGCGACA
>DATNEZ010000019.1:0-2382 GCA_035606645.1 Binatia bacterium | reverse complement strand
CGGGGCCGGCATAGCCGCCGACCGGCGCCTCGTGCAGGGCCTTGCGCACCGCCGCCGGCAGCGAGGCCGCCGACACGAAGCCCCAGTCCCCTCCCCCCAGGATCGCCGGCCCGGCCGCGAGCGTCTCGAACGACGCCCCCGCGCGCAGGCGATCGCGCGCCTCGTCCACCACCTCGCGATCCTCCGAGACGATCGCCTCGACGTGAAACAGCGCCCGGTGCACCCAGTTGCGCGATTCCGGGGGGAGCCCGGTGAAGACGATGTCGATCGGCATGAAGGACGTGACCGGGAGCCCGCGGAGGCGGGCCGGCAGGAAGCGCCAGCGGAGCGCCGCCTCGCGCGCCGCGCGGCGCATGCCCAGATCGAGATCGGGGCCCCGGAGCGGCCGCGCCCGGACCGGCTCCCCCGACGGCGGGACCTGCACCAGGAGCTCGACGCGCGCCTCGCCGATGAAGCGCGCCCGGCCGGCCTCTTCCGGAAGCTCGGGGCGGCTGTCCTTGGCCACCTCGGGCGGGGTGACGAGGCCCAGGGGGGTCTCCGGACCGGCCTCGCTCCCCGGATTGGCGGCCGGGGGGGCGAGCCCGCCGTCGGCCGCCGCGGTCGCGGCCTTCCTGCGGGCGGCGTCGAGCGCCGCGACGAAACGCTCCGTCTCGGCTTCGAAACCCCCGGCGACCTGCCAGACGCCGTCCCGCTCGCGCGTCTCGAAGGCCCCCTGGAGGCCGCGCGTCGTGGCGCCGCAGCGGACGTCGTAACGCGCCATCAGGCCCCCGGGCCAGGTTTCCAGGATCCTGACATTCACAGGAAGACCGCAGCCGTTCTCCGCAGGGTGGGCCCAGCCGAGGAACTCGGCCAGTCTCTGGACTTCCGCCTCGCCGGAGATGCCGGAACCCTGACGCCCCGACTCCGGTCCCGCGGCCGAGCGCCCCGGCCGGGGCGCGATGGCGAGCGCCAGCGCCAGCGGCACGATCACACTCCTGAGGCGCATCTTTTCTCCTCGTCTCCTTGCGGCCGGACGGGCTTCGGGCTGAAGCGGGAATTATATTCCCGACCGGCATGCGCATCCTGACGTCCGCTCTGGCCGGTCTCCTCGTCGCGACCACGCTCGCCTCCGCCGTCCCCCGGCCGGATCAGGACGAGATCCCCGGGGACGTCGGGGCGGCATTCGCCGCCATCGTCAGCGTCCGCGTCCGCGAGGTGGTGAAGGTCCCGGTGTTCCGCGGCGGCCGCTTCCTGCGCGAGCCGGTCGAGGGGCTCGGGGCCGGCTCGGGGGTCATCGTCTCCGCGGACGGCCTCATCCTGACGAACGCGCACGTCGTCGCCGGCAGCACGCAGGTGACCGTCGCGTCGCTCGGCGGCCGCTCGGTCGGGGCCAAGGTCGTCTCGGTCGACGAGGCGTCCGACCTGGCCCTCCTGCGCGCCGACGAGGGGACTTTCCACCCGATCGAGTTCGCACCGGACCGCCTGCCCGGGGCCGGGACGCAGCTCTTCGTCCTGGGGAACCGCGGCGATCAGGGGATCGAGGTCGGCTGGGCCCGCATGGGGACGCACGCGCGCATGCGCGCCGGCGCCCGTCCGCTCGAGTTCTGGGCCGAGGTCCTGGCCCCCATCGGCCCGGGGAACTCCGGCGGCGCCCTGGTCGACGCGTCCGGACGCCTGGTCGGCATGCCGAGCCTCCTGGTCACCTACACCGAGGAGGCGCTTCTCGCATCCCACAACACCTCGGGCCTGTTCGTCCCGGCCCGCCACCTGCGCCGCGCCATGCAGAAGATGATCGCGGGCCCCGCGCCGACCTGGCCGTGGATCGGGGTCCTGATGGACGACCCGCTGATCGCGCAGAGCGAAGGGCGCGGCTGGGACCCGGAGCGCGGCCCCGTGGTGCGCCGGGTGTACGCGGGCAGCCCCGCGGCCGAGGCCGGGCTTCTTCCCGGCGATCGCGTCGTCTCGGTCGGCGCCACCGGCACCTCCGACAACTACGCGGCGCTCGACGCGGTCCTCGACCTTGTGGTCGGCAGGGAGACCAGCGTCACGGTCGAGCGGGCGGGGAAGCAGCTGGCGCTCGCCGTCGTGCCGGCGCTCCGGCCGGCCGATCCGCGCCCCGAGCCCCTGGACGATTTCGCGTTGCACACCGGGTTCCGCCTGCTGCCGCGCCCGACCGGCAAGGAGGGGCGCGACACGCTCGCCCTCGCCGGCATGTCCCCGAGGACCCGGCGCGACATGCCGGAGTTCGAGGCGGTCCTGTTCGACGAACGCCCGGCCCTGGTGTCGATCCTCCCGGGCCAGAACGCCCTCGAGGGGCAGACACGCCGCCTGCCCGCCCTGTCGTCCGCCGATCTTCAGGGGATCATCGAGCGCTGCTTCGTCGAGGAGCAGTTCGTCGCCCTG
>DATNEZ010000014.1:0-5778 GCA_035606645.1 Binatia bacterium | reverse complement strand
AAGGCGCGCTCGGCGTAGCGCGACGAGAAGCACAGCTCGATCGCCCCGGTGTGGTGCTCCTGCTGGTTCGTCCCCGGATCGGCCTTGAAGGAGGGGAGCTCCGAGAGGGCCACGTTGATCTTGACCACGCCCGACCGGGTCTTCCAGCACTCGATGTCGCGGACGAAATCGGCGGGAAGCTCGCGCCGGTCGAGCATCTTCAGGAACGCGATCTTGGGATGGATGGCGCTGACGACGACCGGGGCGTGCAGCTCGTCGCCGTTCGCGAGCGCCACGCCGGACACCCGGCCGCCCTTCACGAGGATCCGCGCCACGGGCGCCTTCGTCCGGATCTCGCAGCCGAAGCTCTCGGCGGACTTCCGGATCGAGTCGGACACCGCCCCCATGCCCCCCTCCTGGAAGCCCCAGGAGCCGAGGTGGCCGTCCCCCACGTCGCCGATGGAATGATGCAGCATGACGTAGGCGGTCCCCGGCTCGTCCGGACCGGCCCAGGTCCCGATGATCCCGTTCACCGTCAGCATCCCCTTGACCGCGTCCGACTCGAACCAGTCGCCGACCAGGTCGGTGACGCTCATGGTGAAGAGGCGCGTGACGTCCGCCACGCCGCGGACGCCCAGCTTCCTGACCTTCCAGCCGGTCTGCGCCTGCTCCAGGAGGTCCCCCGGCGACATCGACCCGAGCCGCGGAGGGACCTGCAGGAGCAGCGGCCCGAGGACGTCCGCCACCCCCTTCAGCCAGGCCTCCCACTTCGGCAGGGTCTCGGCGTCCTTCTTCGAGAACTGCGCGATCGACGCATGGCTCTTGGCCGCGTCGCTGGCGTAGACCTTGACGGCGCGCCCGTCGGGATAGGCCTGATAGTAAGGGCCGAACGGCGTGACCTTGTACCCGAAGTCCTTCAATTTCAGCTCGCGGATGATGGTCGGCGGCATCAGGGACATGACGTACGAATAGGTCGTGACCTTGATCTCGGGGTGGTTGGGGAAGGGGGCGCTGGTGTCGGCGGCCCCGCCGGTCTTGTGCCGCGCCTCGAGGACGACGGTCCTGGCGCCCGAGCGGGCGAAGTAGGCGCCGCTCACCAGGCCGTTGTGGCCGCCTCCGATGACGATCGCGTCGTACCGGTTCTCCGCCATGAGGCCGTCTCCCATTATGAAATATCGTCCGGGGGCCGTGATTATAGATCCCTCCGCCAATTGGCGGTAGAATGCGGCGCCCTGCCAAACCGTGAGGAGAGACCCATGCTGGCCCGTAGCCGCCGATCCGTCCGATGGTCCGTCGTCCTGCTGTTCGCGCTGATTGTCGCCGTCCCCGCCATCGGCCTCGCGGCCGACGACTCCGACAAGCCCTCCAAGGGGCCGGAGGAGTTCAAGGGGATGAAATTCAGGCTGGTCGGTCCCGCCGGCGGAGGCCGCGTGTCGCGCGTGGCCGGCGTGCCGGGAGACCCGCTCGTCTACTACGCCGCGACCGCCTCGGGCGGCGTCTGGAAATCGGAGGACGGCGGCATCACCTGGAAATCGGTGTTCGACGACCAGCCGATCTCCTCCATCGGGTCGATCGCCGTGGCGGCGAGCAACCCGGGCGTGGTCTACGTCGGCTCGGGGGAGGCGAACATCCGCGGCAACGTCGCGGCGGGCAACGGGATCTACAAGTCGACGGACGCCGGCAAGACCTGGACACAGGTCTGGAAGCAGGAGGGGCAGATCGGCACGATGATCGTCCACCCGTCCAATCCCGACATCGCCTTCGCCGCCGTGCTCGGGCACGCGTTCGGACCGAACCCCGAGCGCGGCGTCTACCGCACGAAGGACGGCGGCAAGACCTGGCAGCAGGTGCTCAAGAAGGACGCGGACACGGGCGCCTCGGACGTCTGCTTCGACGTCTCGAACCCGAACATCCTGTTCGCCGGGTTCTGGCAGGCGCGCCGCCGGCCGTGGGAGATGACCAGCGGGGGTCCCGGAAGCGGCCTCTACATGTCGCGCGACGGCGGCGACACCTGGAAGCAGCTGAAGGAGCACGGGCTGCCGGAAGGGATCTGGGGCAAGGTGGGGGTGGCGGTGGCCCCGTCCGACGGGCGGCGCGTCTACGCGCTCATCGAGGCGGAGAAGGGGGGCCTGTACCGATCGGACGACGGCGGCGACTCGTGGTCTCTGGCGAGCGAGCATCACGCCATCCGGCAGCGCTCCTGGTACTACACCACGCTGACGGTCGATCCGTCGAATCCCGACGTGGTCTGGTTCCCGCAGGTCCCGATGCTGCGGTCCATCGACGGCGGCAAGACGATTGTCCGGGTGAGAGGGGCGCACCACGGCGACCATCACGATGTCTGGATCGACCCGAAGAACCCGAAGCGGATCATCAACGGCAACGACGGGGGGGTGGACCTCTCCTGGAACGGCGGCGAAACGTGGTACGCGCCGCCCCTGCCGCTCGGGCAGTTCTACCACGTGGCCGCCGACAACTCGGTGCCGTACCGGATCTCGGGGGCGATGCAGGACCTGGGGACCGCCTCCTGCCCCGGCAACAGCCTGCACGGCGGAGGGATCGTCAACGGCGACTGCCACGACGTCGGGGGGGGCGAGGCCGGGTACACGGCGCACGATCCCTCCGACCCGAACGTCGTCTGGGCGGGAGAGTACTTCGGCATCATCACGCGGTACGACCACCGCACGGGGATGACGCGGAACATCAGCGCCTACCCGGAGAACTGGTCGGGGCACGGCGCCGAGGCCAATCGCTATCGCTTCCAGTGGACCGCCCCGATCCACATCTCGCCGCATGACCCGAAGACCGTCTACCACGCGTCCCAGGTCCTGTTCAGGACCACCGACGGCGGCCAGTCCTGGACGGCGATCAGCCCCGACCTGAGCCGCAACGACAAGTCGAAGCAGAAATGGTCGGGCGGCCCGATCACCGGCGACAACACGGGCGTCGAGTGGTACGGGACGATCTTCGCGGTTGCCGAATCGCCAAAGGAGAAGGGGCTCATCTGGGCGGGGACCGACGACGGCCTGGTCCACGTCACGCGCGACGCCGGGGCCCACTGGACCAACGTCACGGCCGGTCTCAAGGGGCTGCCGGAGTGGGCCACGGTCAGCGTCATCGAGCCGTCGCCGCACGATGCCGCCACGGCCTACGTCGTGGTGGACGCCCACCGGCTGGACGACATGCGCCCGTACATCTGGAAGACCTCGGACTACGGGAAGTCGTGGAAGAGCCTCGCGGCCGGGCTCCCGAAGGACGTCTATCTCCACGCCGTGCGCGAGGATCCGAAGCGCCGCGGCCAGCTGTATCTCGGCACCGAGCGGGGCGTGTCGTTCTCGCGCGACGACGGGGCCACCTGGACGGTCCTCGGGCTGAACCTGCCGACCGTCGCCGTGCACGACCTGGTGGTGAAGGACAACGACCTGGTGGTGGGCACGCACGGCCGCTCGATGTGGATCCTCGACGACCTGACCCCGCTGCGCGACTGGTCGAAGACGATCGCCGACCAGCCGGCGCACCTGTTCCCCCCGCAGCAGGCGGTGAGATGGGAGTTCCGCTCCTCGTTCAGCGGAGACGATGTCGGCGAGAACCCGCCCTACGGCGCCGTCCTGAGCTACTACCTGAAGAAGAAGGCGGAGGGGGACCTGAAGCTCGAGATCCTCGACGCCGGGGGCGCCGTCATCCGCTCGTATTCCAGCAAGAAGGAGGAGCCGGAGGCCGAGAAGGACGATCCGGACGGCGGGAGGGACGACGACAAGCCGGTCCTCTCGACCGAGCCGGGCGTGCAGAGGATCGTCTGGGACCTGGAGTACGGCCCGGCCGTGAAGATCAAGAAGGCGAAGACCGAGGGGAACCCGGAGGCCGCGCCGCGCGCCGTCCCGGACGTCTACACGGCGCGGCTGACCGTGGGGGACAAGACGATGACGACCGCGATCGAGATCCTCCCGGATCCCCGCCTGCAGATACCGGCGTCGGACATCGCCGAGCAGGTCAAGTTCGCGCGCCAAGTCCAGGACCAGGTGACCCGCCTGTCCGGCATCGTGGCGCGGATCCGATCGGTGCGCGACCAGCTGAAGGTCAAGTCGGAGGCCCTGGACGGCAGCGCGACGGCCGCCGCCTGGAGCAAGGCGGCCGCCGACCTGATCACGAAGTGCACAGCGCTCGAGGAGAAGATCCATCAGCCGAAGGCCGAAGTCGAGTACGACATCCTGGCCAAGGGGGCCCGCCTCTACAGCCGTCTCGCCCCCCTGCTCGGCTATGCCTCGGACGGCACCGGGGCGCCGACGAGGGGGATGCGCGAGGTCTTCGACGGGCAGGTCAAGGAGCTCGACGCGCTCGAGGCGGAGTGGAACGCCCTCGTGGCCGGAGACCTCGCCGCACTCGACCGCAAGGCGAAGGAAGCGCACCTCGATCCGGTCGTGGTCCCGGCCGCCGCGGCGCGCTGATCGACCGGCGGTTGGAGCCGCCCCTCGGGAGGGAGGAGACTCGATGCGCATCCTGAAGAAGCTCGTGATCGTCGCGGTGCTGCTCTGCGCCGTCCTGGCCGGCGTCGCCCTGCTCCTGCCGCGACGGGTGCACGCCGAGAGGGCGGCGGTGATCGACGCCCCCCGCGCGACCGTCTTCGCCCTGGTGAACGGCTACGCCAGCTTCAACAAGTGGTCGCCGTGGTTCGAGCTGGATCCCCAGGCGAAGTACAAGTACGAGGGGCCCGCCTCGGGGGTCGGCGCGAAGATGTCCTGGGTCGGCGACCCGAAGACGGCCGGATCCGGGAGCCAGGAGATCGTCGAGAGCCGTCCGCACGAGCTGGTCAGGACCCGCCTCGATTTCGGGTCGCAGGGGACCGCCGAGGCGCAGTTCATCCTGACTCCCGAGGGGACCGGGACGCGCGTGACCTGGGGGTTCGACACCGACCTGGGAATGAACCCGGTCAGCCGGTACTTCGGCCTGATGATGGACAAGATGATCGGGTCGGACTACGAGAAGGGGCTGGCCCGCCTGAAGCAGCTGGCCGAGAGCCTGCCGAAGGCGGATTTCTCGACCCTCGAGGTCGAGACGGTGGACGTGCCGGCCGTGACCGTCGCCTACGTCTCGACGTCCTGCACCACGGACGAGAAGGCGATCGGCGCGGCCAAGGCCTCGGCCTACGCCCAGGTCGGGAAGTTCTTGGCCGCCCAGCACCTGAAGCAGAGCGCCGCCCCGATCACCATCAACACGAGATGGTCCGAACAGGCGTACGAGTTCGACGCGGCGATCCCCGTGGAGCAGGCCCCGGACAAGGAAGTCCCGCCGGCCTCGAAGGTCCGGGTCAAGCAGACGTACGCCGGCAAGGCCCTCAAGGTGATCCATCACGGCCCCTACCGCGACATGCCGGCGACCTACGAGAAGCTCGCCGCCTACGCCGCCGCCTACGGGCACGAGGGGACGGGGCCGACCTGGGACCAGTACGTCAACGACGCGGGGAGCACGCCGGAGCCGGACCTGGTCACGCACATCTACATGCCGATCCGGTAGGCTCGTGGCCGAATACCTCCCCTGCGTCGAGGTCGAGGCCGGCGGCCCGATCACCAGCGCGGTCATCTGGCTGCACGGCCTGGGGGCCGACGGCCACGACTTCGAGCCGGTCGTCCCGGCCCTGGGTCTCCGGGATCTCGGGGTCCGTTTCATCCTGCCGCACGCCCCCCACCGTCCCGTCACGGTCAACATGGGGCTGATCATGCGGGCGTGGTTCGACCTGCGCGGGCTCGACTTCCAGGGAGACGTCGACGAGAAGGGGATTCGGGAATCGGTCGCCCAGGTCGA
>DATNEZ010000007.1:0-7355 GCA_035606645.1 Binatia bacterium | reverse complement strand
TATTACTACGTCGTGTCGCTCGACTCGAGCGGATTCTGGGGAGGGGCTTCCAACGACAACAGCGACTGTGACCTCGGCCCCGGTTGCGTACGGGCCCTGCCGGTCAATCCGGGCCCGCCCGCCATCCCTGCCGGCCTGGCGGCGAGCGATACGGGTACGGGCGCCAGTCTCAATCTCTCGTGGCAGGCCAACTCCGAGCGGGACATCAGGACCTACAACGTCTACTACGGGCAGGTCCAGGGGCAGTACCCGACGAAACTGACGTTCGGCCCGGGGGTGACCTCCAGCCTGCTCACGGGGCTGCAGGACGGGATCCGCTATTACTTCGTCATCAGCGCCACGAACACCTCGGGCAACGAGAGCGCCGTGTCGGCGCCGGTCTCCTCCGTGCCGCACGTGATCCAGGGGATCGCGCCGCCGCGCTCGATCACGGACCTGGACGTGACCCGTTCCGGATCGAACCTGGTGCTGTCGTGGACCGCGCCGACCGTCGACGTGTACGGCAGGCCGACGACCGTGGCGCGGTACGAGATCTATGCCGCGGCCTCACCGGACGCCCTCAAGTCCGCGTCGCACCTGATCGGCACGAACGTCGGGGCCGCGAGCACCACGTTCACCCATTCCGGGGCGGCCACCTCGCCCGGCAACCTGTTCTATGTCGTGATCGCCGTCGACACGAACGGGTTCGCCTCGGGAGCGGGCAAGGAGCTTCCCAACGGCATCGGCGACCTGAATCTCCTGCTGGTGAGCGCCAGCCCTCTCGTGGTCAATCTCTCCTGGCCGGCCATCACCACCGACCTCCTCGGCTTCCCGACGACCATCCACCACTACCAGATCCACCGGACCTCGGCCCCGGTCGGGAGGCAGTCGCTCGATTCCACGACGATTTTTCGCGACAACATCCAGGTTCTTTCGGTAGATTTGGACTTGACGGGGCTGGCCGGCCCGTCGTACTTCAGCGTCATCGCCGTGGACAACCAGGGGAATCTCAGTCCGTACTAGGGCACCAGGGGTCACGAGGAGCATGGACGTCACAACGCCCCGCAGCGTCAGCGACGCCGGGATGGCGGCCGGATCGGCACGGGGTGAGCCTGCCGAGGTCACGGCCCTGGTGGAGCGCGCCAAGGCGGGGGATGCCGAGGCGTTCGGCGACCTGATGCATCTGTACGAGCGCCGGATCATCGGCATCGGCATCCAGATGGGGCTGTCGCGCGAGGATTCCCTCGATGCCTGCCAGGACGCCTTCGTCAAGGTCTTCCGGTACATCGGCAGGTTCCGCTCGGGGGAGGCGTTCTTCAAGTGGCTCTACCGAATCGCCGTCAACACAATTTATGATCATCTGCGTATCAGTCGGTCCCCGGGCACGATCTCGATCGAGGAGATGCCGGGGGAAGGCCGGATGGAGATCGCGGACGACGGCGTCTCGGTCGCCACCCGCATGGAGAACGCCGACATGGTCCGGAGGCTCATGGCGGAGCTGGGATGCCTGACTCGCCAGGAGCGGATCGTCTTTGTTCTCAGGGACCTGCATTCGATGCCCACCGATGAGATCGGCAGGGTGCTGAGCCTGTCGCAGGTGACCGTGAGGCGGCACTGCATGTCGGCGCGGGGCAAGCTGCGCGATCGCCTTTTCCCCCGCAAGGCTTGACCACGCCCGCTTCCACGGGATGGACCGCGTCGGGATTTTGGACTTGACATCGCAGCGATTCGAGGTATCTAGAGGTCGGGGGGAGGTCTGGGATGATCTCCACCTATTGCCACCACTGAACTTACCATATCGATGATGGGGGGAATCCAGTGAAGACCATTCTCAGATCCCTGGTTGGCATTGGAGTGGTCGCGGCCGCTCTGCTGCTCGCCCCGGCAGCCCACGCACAGTGCCCCTTCAGCATGCCGGCGGCGCACCTTCTGGGCACCGCCTGGACAGGGTTCAACGAGGCGAACGTCACGGGCCGCTTCTTCATCCTGGGAACGCCGTCCATCAACAACGGGACCGGGCCGTTCCTGTGCAAGTCCTCCGACGAGTTCGTGACCGGCGGCTTCTGCCAGACGAACGCCGGGCCCGCGACAGACGGAGTCGTGACGGCGAACGGAAACTTCGCCGGAGAAGGCGTGGTCGGCTGTCCGTCGGCGGTGAACGACGGCGACGCCCCCGTGGTGGCGTTCGTGACGTCGATCGAAGGGGAGGGGACCGCGCAGCACGAGGGGCGCTATACCCTCCTGGCCGTCGGCTACAGCTTCGCCTTCCAGGCCTACGTCGTCGACCTGGCGAATCCGATCGGCCCGGACGGGCTGCCGATCAACCTGGGGAGCGCCCGCATTCCGGCGCCGCGGATTCTTTCGTCCACCCCCAGCGGCGGCACGGCCATCGTCAACATTCAGTGGGACAAGGCGAACACGCGGGACGACTGCCTCCTGAACCTGGCCGGGACCTGTCCCGCCGGGGGGAGCCGGTCGATCCTCGAGGCGTATGCGGTCTACAGCCGGGTGTCCGCCTGCAACGCCCCGCCGACCACCGGAATCCAGGCCAACGGCTGGACCGAGGTCGCCCGGTACGGAGCGGCCGCGACTTCGGGCACCATCACGGTCCCCTTCGATGCCGCCGGCGTGAACTGCACCTACCTGGCCATCGGTCTCGTGGCAGGAGGGGCGCCTGGACCGGTGGTCTCGAGCCACACCACCCTCGGCATCCTCGACACTGACGGGGACGGCGTGGCGGACTCGTTCGACAACTGCCCGTTCGTGGTGAACTCGAACCAGGCCGACACGGACCTGGGCGGGGGAGACGGGGTCGGCGACGCGTGCGACAACTGCCCCAGCGTGCAGAACGCCTCGCAGAGCGACGGCGACAACGACACCAAGGGGGACGTCTGCGACAACTGCCCCAACACCGCGAACGCCAACCAGGCGAACTCGGACGGCGACAGCCGCGGCGACGTGTGCGACAACTGCATCGGCGCGCCCAACGACTCCCAGGCGGACAATGACGGCGACGGTCGCGGCAACGCCTGCGACAACTGCCAGAACACCGCCAACCCGGGCCAGGCCGACGGGGACGGCGATACGGTGGGGGATGTCTGCGACAATTGCCCGGCCGCTGCGAACGCCAACCAGGCCGATACCGACGGAGACGGGCTCGGGAGCGTGTGCGACAACTGCCCGACCGTGCCGAACCCCACGCAGGTGGACCAGGACTTCGACCGGGTCGGCGATGCGTGCGACAACTGCCCGACCATCCCGAACGCCGATCAGAACCCGGTGGTCTGCGAGCAGCGGGCCGAGACGATCACCATCAGCTTCGGCAGCTCGCTCGGGAAGGGATCCGGCACGGTCTTCTGGGTGACCTCGACCGAGGTGGACGTCATCGGCTTCAACGTCGTGACCATCGACTCGAAGGGGACGAGGACCCAGCAGAACGTGGGCCAGATCCGCTGCGAGGAGTGCGTCACGGGGGTCGGCCACTCGTACAGCTTCATCATCCCGAAGCACAAGAACGGCGCAAACATCTACATCGAAATGCTGCGCCTGAACGGGACCGTCCAGGTTTTCGGGCCCGCCACCAGGCAGTAGCGGCAGCGCGAGTCCCGCTTTCCGAGCCCCGGCTCGGCCCCGCGAGGGCCGGGCCGGGGCTTCTGTTGTATCTCCAGGGTCGGCGTAAATGACCCGCAGGCATGCAGCGCGCGGCGGGACTGCGATACACTTGAACGATTCGGCCCGGTCCAGGGTAGATAGGATTGGGAATTTGTCCTTGACATCGTGGTATTTCGGGGTATCTAGGGAGGCAGGGTGAGGTCTCTATCTATTCTGCACCGCACGTAGGGGGTTCGGCTGGGCCACGTCTGTGACGATCACCGTACCTTGCAAGCAATCAACGCTCAAATTTTTTATGGGGGAAATCTGATGAAGACATTCCTCAAATCCCTGGTTGCCATCGGGGCGGTTCTCGTCGCTCTCCTGGTCGCCCCGGCTGTGCACGCGGAGTGCGGTTTCAGCGTCCCCGCGGCACACCTCCTGGGCACGGCGTGGACGGGCCTCTCCGAAGGAAGCCTCTCCGGCCGCTTCTACGTCCTCGGAAACACGGGGATCAACAGCGGCAATGCGGCGTTCCTCTGTCGCTCCGCGGCCGATGGGACGGTCGGCGGAGCATGTCAGACGAACGCCGGCGCGCCGGACGACGGTTTCGTCACCGTCAACGGCAATTTCGCCGGGGACGGCGTGCTCGGCTGCCCGTCGACCGTCAATGACGGGGACTCCCCCATCGTGGCGTTCGTCACCGCGAGCTCCGGCGAAGGGACCGCGGGGCACGAGGGGCGCTACATCCTCCTCGCCGTCGGGTACAGCGTCGGGTTCCAGGGCTATGTTCTGGATCTGGCGAACCCGGTCGATGCGTCCGGCAACCCGGTCGACATCGGCTCCGGCAAGATCCCCGCGCCGCGCATCCAGTCTTCCACGCCGGGGACCGGGAACGCGACCGTGAACCTCGTTTGGGACGGTGCGCCCACGCGCGACGACTGCGCGCTGAACCTCGCCGGGACCTGCCCGGGCGGAGGCAGCCGGACGCTCCTCGAGGGCTTTGCCGCGTACTACCTCGAGGCCTCCTGCGACACGCCGCCGACCTCCGGCGCGGTCGGTGGCTGGACGGAAGCGGCCCGCTATCCGGCGGCCGCCAGGTCGGCCACGCTGGTGGTGCCGTTCCACCCCGCGACCGGCATGTGCACCTACATCGCCATGGGCCTGGTCGCCGGCGGACAGCCGGGCGGCATGGTCTCCGCCCACACGACCCTGGGCCTGGCGGATACCGATGGTGACGGCGTTGCCGATTCGACGGACAACTGCAAGTTCGTCCCCAATCCGGGCCAGGCGGACGGCGACGGCGACGGGGCGGGCGATGCCTGCGACAACTGCGCCACGATCTCGAACTCGGGCCAGGAGGACGGCGACAGCGACACGATCGGCGATGCATGCGACAACTGCGCCACGACCGCGAACCTCGACCAGGCGAACGCGGACGGCGACAGCAAGGGTGACGCCTGCGACAACTGCCGCGGCGTCTCGAACAACGACCAGGCCGACGCGGACGGCGATGCCGTCGGCGATGCGTGCGACAATTGCCGCACCACCTCCAACGCGGGCCAGGCCGACGGCGATGCGGACGGAATCGGCGACGCCTGCGACAACTGCCCGACGACCGATAATGCGGGCCAGGCCGACGGCGACAGCGACGGCAAGGGGGACGCGTGCGACAACTGCCCGACCGTGCCGAACCCGACCCAGGCCGACATGGACTTCGATCGCGTCGGCGATGCCTGCGACAACTGCCCGTCGATCCCGAACAGCGACCAGAACCCGGCCGTCTGCCAGCAGCGCGTGGACAACGCGGCGGTCACGTTCACGAGCGCGCTCGGCAAGGGCTCGGGAACGGTGTCCTGGACGACCCCGGTCGAGGTGGACCTGGTCGGGTTCAACGTGGTGATCATCGACTCGAAGGGCGTCAGGACCCAGCAGAACGTGGCCCTGATCCGCTGCGAGGAGTGCATCACCGGCAACGGGCACTCGTACAGCTTCATCATCCCGAAGCACAAGAGCGGCCACAGCATCTTCGTCGAGATGCTGAGACAGAACGGGACCGTTCAGGTCTTCGGGCCGGCGGCCAGACAGTAGTCTTCCGGTAACGTATGGACCCCGGTCCCGCGCTACAATCGGGCGGGACCGGGGTTTGTTTTTCGAGGCGCCGCATGACACGCAGATCGGCACTACTGGCTTGTCTTCTCGTCCTCATCATCGCGTCACCGGTTCTGGCCCAGTCTTCCTTGAAGTCACGGCAGGACTACGTCGTCGGCGACCATCCGGTGGGTGTCATCGCGACCGACTACGATGCCGACGGATTCCTCGACCTGATCACGGTCAACCAGCAGACGGGGGGGAACGGCGACATCGCCCTGCTGAAGGGGTTCGGCGACGGAAGGCTCCGCAAGGTCAGCACCATCGTGTCCGGCTCGCTCCCGTCGTCGCTCGTCTACACGGACGTCAATAACGACTCGAAGCCCGACCTGGTGATCGCCAACCTGCGCAGCCAGGAGATCACCGTCCATCTCGGCAACGGCACGGGCGGGTTCGGCCCCAAGCTGTCCACCCTGATCGTCGGGACCCCGGCCGGGATCGCCGTGGGCGACTTCAGCGGCGACGGCAAGCCGGACGTGGCCATCCTGAACTCGGCCCAGAACAACGTGCAGATCCTTCTCGGAGACGGGCTCGGGCGCTTCCCCACCAACCGGCAGACGCTCTCCGTCGCCACCTCGTCGAAGCAGATCCTCACGATCGATCTGAATGCCGACGCCAAGCGCGACCTGCTCGTGGTCAGCAACACGACGAACTCGGTCCGCATCCTGCGCGGGGACGGCACGGGCCTGTTCACGCTGAACGCCACGCTGACCACGGGGACCGGGCCGGTCGCCATGGTCACGGCCGACTTCAACAACGACACGCGGCCCGACATTGCGGTCGCCAACCAGGCGGGGGACAGCGTCTCGGTCTTCATGCAGGCGACCAACGGCACGTTCGGCAGCCCGTCGAGCCTGTCGCCGGGGTTCGGACCGCGCGGCCTGGCGGTGGCCGACATCAACAAGGACGGGCCGCTGGACCTGATCGTGACCCTGGGCAAGGTGTCCCAGGAGGGGCAGGTGGCGCTGATGCTCGGCAACGGCTCCGGCGGGTTCACGCTCCTGAACACCCTGTTCGTGGGGCCGGCTCCCAACTGGGCGACGACGGGCGATTTCAACCGGGATGGCAACCTCGATCTGGCTACGGCGAACAATACGGGGAACACGGTGTCCCTGGTGACCAGCATCGGAACGGCCACCTTCCTGATCCCCGGCCGCATCCCGCTGCCGTTCGGCTCGTTCCCCGCCGACCTGGTCGTCGGCGATTTCAACAACGACACCAGGGTGGACGTGATCTCGGCCAACGAGCAGACCAACAACATCAGCGTGGTGAACGGCGACGGCCTGTGCGGCTTCACATCGGTCACGTCCGCGAACAACACCGGCATCACGCCGATCGCCATCCTGGCCACCGATTTCAACCATGACAACTGCGCCGACCTCGTCACCATCAACAACGGGGACGGGACCTATTCCTACATGTCGGGCAACTGCAGCGGGAACTTCGGGGTCACGAGCGGCCAGGTCGGCTGTCTCGATCCGATCGGCATCGCGGCCGGGGACTTGAACGGAGACGGCAACCGCGACATGGCCATCATCTGCGAGACCGCCGGGGAGCTGTGCACCCGCCGCGGGACGGGGACATCCCCGATCTTCGGGGCGGTCCTCTGCACGCCGGCGGTGACCCCCACGCCG
>DATNEZ010000613.1:0-3522 GCA_035606645.1 Binatia bacterium | reverse complement strand
GGCTTCTCGATCGAAGCGACGGCCTCGAGAGCAGCCTGCCGAACCTTCAGGCTGGGGTCGGAGGCGCCGAGGCGGCGCACCGTCTCGAGGCGCTCCCGATCGCGCAACCGGGCGATGGCGCGGAGGGCGTTCAGGATCGCTTCCTGCTTCTCGTCCTCGGTGAGGGATCGGGGGCTGCCCGATTCATCGGGGCGCCGCACCTGGTCGAGGTACGGTCGATCGATCATCCGGGCCATGAGCGGAAGGCCGGCGGGGTCGTCCCGGCGCGCCAGGGCCAGCGCCGCATTCCAGGCGACGTCCTCCACGGGATCGTTGAGCAGGGCGCGGAGCGGCACCAGGGCCTCCGGCGCATCGATCCCCCCCAGCGCGTAAGCCGCGATCTTGCGCAGACCCGCGTCCTGGTGATCGAGGAGGGGAAGGAGCCCGGCCGCGGCGCGACGATCGCCGATCGAGCCCAGCGCCCACGCGGCGTAGATCGTGGTCTGTTCATCAGGATCCGACAGGGCGGGCAGGAGCGCGTCCACGGCGCGGGGGTCGCCGACCTCGCCCAGCGAGAGCGCCAGGTACCGGCGCACGCGGGGATCGGCGTCGCGCGACGCCTCGAAGAGCGAAATCAGGTCCGCGGTGAACCTTGGATCGCGGACCGCGCCCTTCTCCTGCGCCAGGAGGCGCGACAGCTCGAAGGCGGGCTGCCAGGCGTCGACGCGACGCAGCCGGATCTCGTCGAGGTAGGCGGCCGGCGGCTTCCCCTCGCCGGCGATCACTCCGAACAGGACGTAGACCGCGATGGCGAGGACCGCCAGGCCGATGGGGAAGAGCAGGATCGGCGACAGCCGGCGCGAGGGCTCCGCCTGCTCCGCCGGCACGGTCGCAGGCTCGTGCACCGCCAGGTCGGGGTCGTAGCGGATCTCGACGGGCACATCGGTGTCCGATCGGAGGTCCGGCGTCTCCGGGCCCGGCGGGTCGCTCATGAGCGTCATTATAGGTGCGGGGGTCCCCGGGCAGGGGAGCTACCTGAGGTAGTCGAGAAGGAGCGTGCCCAGTCCCAGAAACGCCAGAAAGCCGCAGCAGTCCGTGAACGTCGTGACGATCACCCCCGAACCCAGGGCGGGGTCGAGCTTCAGCCACTTCAGGACCAGCGGGATGGCCGCGCCGGCGGCGCCCGCGACGAAAAGGTTGACGATCATCGCGAGGCAGATCACCAGGCCGAGCATCGGGTTTCCCTTCCAGACAATCGCGATCAGGGCCATCATCAACCCGGTCGCCACGCCGATGGAGGCGCCGACGGTGATCTCCTTGAGGATGGCGCGCCGCGCCGAGCTGAAGTCGATCTCCCCGAGGGCGATGCCGCGGATGATTACCGTCAGGGCCTGGGTCGCACCGTTTCCTCCCATGCCGGCGACGATCGGCATGAAGGTCGCGAGCGCCACCACCTGGGCGATGGAGGCCTCGAACATCGAGACCACCGACGAGGCCAGGACGGCGGTCCCCAGGTTGATCACCATCCAGGGAAGCCTGCGCCGCACCGACTCGCGCGCCGGGGTGCCGATGCGGTCCTCGGTGTTCAGTCCGGCCATGCGGTACATCTCGCGCGTCGTCTCGTCGGTGATGGCGTCGATGACGTCGTCGACGGTGATGATGCCGGCGAGCACGCTGCCGGAATCGACGACCGGCACGGCCAGCAGGTTGAAGCGGGCGATGATGTCCGCCACTTCGGCGCGCGTCGTGTCGATCCGGACCTGGATCACCTTCGCGTTCATGATCTCCCGCAGCTCCTGGTCGTGGCGCGCCAGGACGAGCTGCCGCAGCGAGACCACGCCCTCCAGGCGCATGTTCTCGTCCACGACGTACAGGTAGAAGACCATCTCCGCCTCCGGCTCGCTGCGGATGCGGGCAATCGCCTCGCCGACGCGCGTGTGGCGGTCGAGGGCGACGAAGCGCGTGGTCATCATGCCGCCGGCGGTCGCCGGCCCGTACGTCATCAGGCGGTACAGGGTGGCGGCGGTCTTCTCGTCCAGGAGCTTCAGGACGGAGTCGGCCCGCTCCTCGGGAAGCAGGCGGAGGATCTCGGTCGCCTCGTCGGGGGCCTGGCGCGAGACCAGCGCCGCAATCCGCTCGTCCGAGGCGTGCGCCAGGATCTCGGAGACCTGCCCCTGCGGCAGGCTGGCCAGGACTTCGCCGGCCCGCTCGTGGGCCAGGAGGACCTCGAGGAAGGACTTGCGCTCCGCGGGCGCCAGGGACCTCAGGATCTGCGCCACGTCCGGCGCGCGCATGCGATCGAGCAGCCGCGCCACCTCCTCGAGCGCACCGAGCCGGACGAAGCGGCGGATGACGCGCGTGTAGGCGCGCCCGCCGCGCGGCGGCTTGGGCGCCTGGACCTGCGTCTGGGTTGAGGTCACGGGGTGATCTCCGGACGGAACGGGGAACGGTGCCGGACGGGGCGTATTCTACTCTCATCGATCCGGCCGCGGCGCCGCGAGAATCGGACCGGAACGGGACGACGTGATATGGTGAACGCCCCGGAGACCTCATGACGCGATCCCGTAAAGGACCGACCCCGGAACGCGCGCGCCTGACCCACCTCGATCGGAAGGGACAGGCGCGCATGGTCGATGTGAGCGCGAAGCCCCCGACCCTCAGGCAGGCGGTGGCCGCGGGATCGATCCGGATGAGCCGGGAAGCCTGGCGGGCGCTCCGCTCGGGGCGGGCCGGCAAGGGAGACGCCGTCGCCCTGGCGCGCGTGGCCGGCATCGCGGCGGCCAAGAAGACCTCCGAGTGGATTCCCCTGTGCCATGCCATCCCGCTGGAGCACGTCGGCGTCGATGTCCGTTTCGGAAGCGAGGGAAGGACGATCGACGTGGAGGCGACGGCGCGCGCCCGGTGGAGCACCGGCGTCGAGATGGAGGCCCTGGTCGCGGCGGCGACCGCCCTGCTCACGCTCTACGACATGGCGAAGGCGATCGATCGCGGCATGACCATCGGGCGGGTCCGCCTCCTGAAGAAGAGCGGCGGCCGCAGCGGCACGTACGTCCGGGCCGGCCGCTAGGACTTTTCTAATTCGAGGTGGGCCCGACCTTGATGGTGATCCAGGCTTCGGGACGCAGGAGGCGGGCGGCCGCCTCCTTCAGCCGGGCGGGAGTGGGAGCGGGCGGCGGGGACGAGGTCGCCTCCCGGGCCCGGGCCGCGAGCCCGGTCACCTCGCGATAGGCGAGGTTGCTGGCGAGCGCCGCGACCCCCTGCAGGTCCGCGGTCTCGCGTCCGGTCTCGACCCGCGCGAAATCGTCCACGTCCTTCTGAGCGACCCCCTCGAGCGCCAGCCGGCGCATCAGCCGCTGCACGTCGAACACCGCCTCGTCCCGCCGGGTGTGCTGGGTGACGACCATGATCGCCAAAGCCCCTCCATCGCGCAGGGCCTCCGGGACCGCGCTAGCCGAGAAGGCCGCCCGCCGTCCGAACACCATGTCTTCGAACGACAGGACAGTCAGCGCGGCCCCCACGAGCCGCACGTCGTAGAAATCGGGA
>DATNEZ010000611.1:0-17987 GCA_035606645.1 Binatia bacterium | reverse complement strand
CGTTGTCGTCGTCCGGGTCGAAGCAGTCCCTCACGCCGTCGAAATCGCTGTCCGGGAATCCCTCGTCCACTCCCAGGACGCAGTTGTCGTCGATGTTGTTGCACAGTTCCGGCTGGCCCGGATTGATCAGAGGGTTGGCGTCGTTGCAATCCCCGTTGCAGGTCGCAAACAGGTCGCCGTCCGCGTCGAACCCGTCGTCGACGGTCTGATCGCAGTCGTCGTCGATGCCGTTGCAGGTCTCGGTCCGCCCCGGATTGACGAGGGGGTTCGCGTCGTTGCAGTCTCCGCCGCACGAGCTGTAGCCGTCGCCGTCGCCGTCGAACCCTTCGTCGACCACCCCGTTGCAGTTGTCGTCGGCGCTGTTGCAGATCTCGGGGACCCCGGGTCGGATCTGGGCGTTGCCGTCGTTGCAATCGCCGTTGCATGTGGTGAAGCCGTCTCCGTCGCGGTCGAAACCCTCGTCCACCTGGGTGTCGCAGTTGTCGTCGTAGCCGTTGCAGCGCTCCGTCGCCCCGGGGTGGACCAGCGGATCGGCGTCGTTGCAGTCGGTGTCGGTCGAGTACCCGTCGCCGTCGCCGTCGATGCCGCCGGTGCTCGCCGCGATCCGCAGATCGTACGACCCGTAGATCCCGAAGTCGGCGGCATGGACCACCTTGACGTACAGGCGCCCGGACGCTGCCGGCGTGTAGACGATCAGCGAGGAGGCGTCGCTCAGGCTCCGGTCGTCATTGGCCGCCAGCACGGTCGACCCGTTGGTGGCCAGGAGCGTCAGCGACGTGTTGGCGTCACCCCACAGGCTCAGCGTCTCGATCGTGTAGCCCGTGCCGCCGATGGCGTCGAAGGCGAACACGTCGGTGTCCGCCTCCCCCTGCAGATCGCCGTTCCGATCGGCGAAGAAGGTCTGGTGCAGCAGATTCGTGCTCGGGGACACGAGGCGCGCCTCGGCGACCGAGTCGTTCGGCTCGAACGCATCGACGAAGTATTCGACCCCCAGCTCCCGCCAGGCCGCCTTCATCTCCGCGAACCGGCCGTTGTTCACCGTGGGATGGAACCAGCTGTCCCAGAAGTCCTCCAGGCTGATGTTCGCCGTCGCGGGCAGGCGGATGGTCATCGCCCGCCAGTACTCGGCGTTCAGATCGCTCAGGAGGTCCCACGCCTCCTCCGTTCCGGGCGTCTCGTCGGGAGTCGCGGCGCTGTCGGTGATGTCCCAGAGCGCCGAGTACACCGTCGTCTCGCTGGAAGCTCCCTTGCAGATGAACGGGATCTGCGTCTCGGCGTCGAAGTAGAACTGCAAGTTGCCCGGTCCGGGCAGGCCCGTGGTCCGGACGTAGGTCGAGGCATGCGGCAGGTTGGCGAAGCGCCGGGCCGACAGTCCGAAGAAGCTCGCGTTCCCTTCGTCGAACGCCAGCATCAGTTTCTGGTTGCAGTCGCTCAGGTGATGCTCGGTGGCCGGGCTGTCGGAGGCGGAGAAATTGTACTGCGTGTAGTGCCCCATCTCGTGCATGACCACGGTGTCGTCGTACCCGGCGTTGCGCGCCTGGGTGATCGTGTTGTTGCCGGGGTTGAAGCTCGAGAGGTTGGGGTTCGCCGCGTTGAACACGATGATGAGCAGCGGGTAGCTTCCCGAACCGCGCATCGAGACGAGGTACTCGCTCCCGACCAGCACCGAATCGTACAGGTTGAACGGCTCTCCCCCCGCCCCGGGAACCGCGGCGAGCGTGCCGATGAACAGGTCCTGGTTCGGTGCGTGCGCGGTGTACGTCTGCGTACGGACCGACCAGATGTCTCCCGACTGGTTGCCGGAGCGGATGTCGATCGGCACCGACGTGGTCGTCTGGCGGCGGGCCAGGACCCGGACGTAGACGTCCTTCGTCTGCGACGCCACCACGCCGAGCACGAAGTTTCCGGCCGAGTCGGTGACGCCGGTGCCGATGATCTTGGTCCCCTCCACGACCTGGACGGTGGCGAAGCGGATCCCCTTCTGCGGCTCCACTCCCGTGAAGCCGTTCGCGTCGAACTCGCGGTCCACGTAGACGAAGCGGCCGCTCACGTTGTAGTCGGCGAGGGCGGGGACGAAACCCCCGGCGGCGAGAAGAAGCGCCAGCAGGGCGCGCTTCATGGCAAGGGCTCCGCCACCGGCTCTCCCATCACCTCGAACGCCCCGACGTGGTGCAGTCCATCTGGCTTCCTCGCCCCGCGCCGCCACAGGAGCCCCTGCTGGGTGCGGAACGTGCGCCCGTCCGGCACCTGGAAGGACGCCTCCAGCCGGATCGGGAAGTCCGCCTGCCTCGCGGCCTTCAGCGTGGCGCGCAGCAACCGGCGCTCCCCGGCCCGCAGGTGCTTGAAGGACTGCGAGGGATCCTCGGCGGCCCCCTGCTGGACTCCCTCCGGGAAGATCCACCTCAGGGACACCTCGCTCAGATCGTCGGCGGCGTCGATCACCGCATCGAGACTGGCCGGGTTTCCGTGGCCTGTGCGATCCTCCTGAAGCGACAGGTCGATGCGCAGGGGCAGCCCCGGCTCGACGGTCGCGTGGCGAGAGGATGCCGCCGGCGAAACGACGGGACCGCCCCGGTGCGCGGATTGAAACGACGGAAGGACGAGCAGGCAGACGAAACAGATCGCCACGAGCGCGGTTCGCGGTGTCCTGCGCATCAAGCAGCCCCCCTCCACGAAGGCCTTAGGATGCTGACATTGAGAGTCGGCCGGGCGCGAAATCTCACCCTAAGTACGGCGCGTCCCACCTAAAGTCAAGTACAAATGGTCTTTGCGTCCGTGGTCCTTGACTCGGGAGGCTTTCGCCGTAAACTCTGCTCACCCCTATGGATCCCAAGAAGCCGATGAAAATCCTCAACTTCCCCGCCCGTCCGCGGACGCTCTCGCCCGCCCGGAGGAGCCTCGCCTCGATCGAATTTCTCCTGGAGGAATGCCGTGAAAGGCAGGCCTCCTTGAGTCAGGACGGCCGGCGCCTCAGGCAGTCGCTCGAACGGCTGTCGCACCTGACGCAGGACGTGATCCGCGGGTCCGAACGCCTGCGGCAGGCCGTCGGGAGGCTGCGGGCATGCCGGCCCGGATCCCGGACGGAAGGACTTCCGGACTGAGGCCGGATCGATGCCGGAGCGGATCTACCTCGACCACGTGTCCACCACGCCCATCGCCCCGGAGGTCCTCGAGGCGATGCTGCCCTATTTCGGGGCCCGCTTCGGCGTCGCCTCGAGCCTGCACGCCCGGGGCGCGGAAGCGCGCCTCGCGATCGACGCGGCGCGCGCCTCCGTGGCCGCCCTGCTCGCGGTTCCGTCCGACGAGATCCTGTTCACCTCCTCGGCGACCGAATCGAACAACCTGGCGCTCAAGGGGATCGCCGCCGCCTCGGGACGCCCGGGCGGGCACCTGATCGCGCTCCAGACGGATCACATCGCGACACTCCACCCGCTGCGGACCCTCGAGCGCCAGGGATTCCGGGTGACCCTCCTCCCCGTGGATCGGCGCGGTCTGGCCGATCCGGACGACCTGGCGCGGGCGCTGCGGGACGATACGATCCTGCTGAGCCTCGGGCATGCGAGCGCGGAGATCGGCACCATCCAGCCGCTCCTCGAGCTCTGCCGCGTCGCCCGGACGCGCGGCGTCCTCGTGCACTGCGACGCCACGCTGACCGCCGGAACGCCCGCCTGGCCCGCCACGACCGATGGCCCCGACCTGGTGACCCTGTCGTCGCACCTGCTCTACGGCCCGCAGGGAATCGCCGCCCTGCGTGTGCCGAACGGCGTGCGTCTCCTGCCGCTCATCGAAGGAGGGACGCAGGAGGGGGGGCTGCGGGCGGGGAGCGAGCCCCTGGCGGCCGTGGTCGGGTTCGGCGCGGCGGCCCGTCTGGCGGCCCTGAGGATGGGGCTTCGAGAGACCCGCGCCCGGGACCTGGCCGCGCGCCTGCGTCACGGCGTGGCGGAGCGCCTCGACGGGCTGGTGTGGACCGGCCACGCCGACCTGAGGCTGCCGGGGCACCTCAGTCTCTGCGTCCCGGGGGCGGAGGCGGAAGCGGTCCTGCTGGCCCTCGATGCGGAAGGGATCGAGGCGGCCAGCGGATCGGCCTGCACGACCGGGGCGGGGAAGCCGTCCCATGTCCTCCAGGCGATCGGCCTCGACCCGGTGACGGCCCGCGGAGGGATCACCCTGTCCGCCGGCGAGCTGAACCGCGAGGACGATCCCGAGTCGGCCGCCGCGGCGCTCGGGAGGGTCGTCCCCCGCCTGCGCTCCCTGAGTCCCCTGTCCCTCGGGCCGGAGCCGGCCTGAGGCGCGCGCTTCAGTCGAGCGGATCGAACACCAGGCCGGTGAGGACCTTCGGATAGAAGTACGTCGACTTCTGCGGCAGCCTGAATCCACCGCGGGTCACCTCGATCACCTGCTCCATGCGCGTCGGGTTCATCAGCACGCCGATCTGCGCCCGTCCCGCGGCCACGCGCTCCAGCACCTCCCGAGGATCCTTCGCGTAGTCCAGGTGCGTCTGGGCGGTCTCGGCCTCGGGGGTGATCGAGAGCAGCCTCCCGAGCACCAGGCGGTGCAGCAGGACCACATCGAGGCTCCGGAGCGGGGCCGGTGTCGGCTCCATCTCCGGCAGGCCCAGCCCTTCCCCTTCCTTCCATTCGGCCAGGAGCAGGCGGTCCTCGAGGGCCAGGCCGAACACACCGGGCCGGTCGCGCCTCGCTGCCAGCGACTCGAGGAGCGCCTCGCGGCTCGCCGACGGGGTGAGCCGGAACAGTCCCGCCATCCGCTCCGCGAAACGGGCGGGATCGAAACCGGCAAGGGAGCGGACCAGCCGGTGGATCGGGAAGATGGCCAGGCCCTCGTCCTCGAGGCTGCAGAGAAACACGAGGACGGTTTCCGCGTCGCGATGGCCGGCCGCCCGGCGCTCGTCGCGGTACGCCAGGGCCGACTCGTACCGATGGTGCCCGTCGGCGATCAGGCACCACGGGTCGCGCAGGCGCTCCGTGAGAAACGCCGTCCTGGCGGGGTCGTCCACCCGGACCACGCGGCTGCGCGTCCCGTCGTGGTCGCGCGCCTCCATGCCGCGGTCCCCTTCCAGGGCACCGCGCAGGAGGCGCGCCACTTCCGCCCCCGGATCGGGATGCAGCATGAACACGGCGCTGAGATGGGTCCGGGTGGAGGCCAGAAGGCGCCGCCGATCGGCGCGCGGACGATCGAGTGTCCGCTCGTGCGGAATGACCGATCCCGACCCGAAGGGCTCGAGCGTCAGCCGCGCGAAGAACCCGCGACGCGCGGCCTCCCGGCCCGACGGGCCGCGATAGGTCTGCTCGCAGGCGTAGAACGCGGGCCGGCCGTCGCGCACCAGGACGCCATCCTGCACCCAGCGCTGGAGGAGCTCCGACGCGGCCTGGTACGGGTCGGCCGTGCCTGCCCGCTGAGGCAGGTCCAGGTGCACCACGTTGTGGGGATGCCCCTCGGCAAGGGCCCGGCGCTGCTCGTCCGTCAGGACGTCATAGGGAGGCGCCACCAGGCGGTCCAGCGCCTCCCGGAGGTGCGGGGCGTAGCACAGGGCCCTGAACGGCGAGATGGCCGGCATGGGGGCGCTGTCAGAGGTGCTCGATCCCCAGGCGCTCCTCGAGGCGGTGGATGAAGTCCGACTCGATCACGCCGGTCGATCGGCGATCGACGAGGACCCTCACGCGGCGCACCCGGTCGAGTCCCATGACCAGGATGCGCGCCCGCATGCGCAGCTCCGTGCCGTTGCGGGACGACGCGACCACGCCCTCGAGGGAAACCTTCCCCCCCTTGACCTTGATCATCTGGAGGACGTGGTAGCCCCTTCCGAGGAGCGCCGGCGGCTCGGCGACCTGCGTCGGGTACTTGTCCTGGGTGAAATCGACGAACGAGGTCTTCACGGTGCGGGTGTCCTGGCTGGTTTCCTCGGGAGGGAACCCCTCGGCTTCGAGCGCCTCGAGGAGCCCCTTCCACAGCTTGGCCGGCCGGATCTTGTAGGTCCTTGTCAGGAACTCGGACTGGACCTCGGGCGAGGGCTGGGGCTCGGAAGTGTCTGGGGCCGGCGACTCCATCGGCGCGTCCGGGACGTCGGGGGCCGTCTGCGCGGGAGGGACCGTTGCGGCGGGCGGCTCCTGCGTGAAGCCGTGTCCCGGTGCGGCCAGGCCCCACGCCGTGAGCAGGGCCGCGGCGCGGATCGCGCGGGGTGCGGCCGGGTGCATGCGTGCGTCTCCTCGAAGAATGAAGGGGACCGAGTATAGCATGCGGCGTGCGCGTCGTCCGGAGGCCGCGTCGCGAAGGGCGAATCAGCCCCCGGCCGCCGAGCGGGGATGCGGGGCGGCGCCGGCCGCGAGCGCGGCGATGGTCGACGCCAGGTGCTCGAGCTTGAACGGCTTGTCCACGCAGGGACAGCCGGAATGGTCCAGGAAATGCCGCGTCGCCGGGTGGAGCGTGTCTCCCGAGGCGAAGACCACCCTGCGTCCCATGTCGGGCCAGCGCTTTCGGATCTCCTCGAACAGCTGCTGGCCGTCCATCTCGGGCATCTTGAGGTCGAGGAGGAGCACGTCGTAGGTGCGCCTCTCGAGCTTCTGGATCGCCTCGCGCGCGCTCCCGGCGGTGTCGATGGTGTGGCGGCCGTCGCGTCCGAACGCGTCCACGATCAGGTCCAGGATGACCGCCTCGTCGTCCACCGCCAGAATGCTCAACGGGCGGCCGGCGAGATCCTGGGCGCGCTCGGAGCCCGGCGCCGCCTCGGAGGCCGTCGCGTCCGCGACGACCGGCAGCTCGATGAGGATGCTGGTTCCCTCCCCCGCATGGCTGTCGGCCCAGATCCGCCCCCCGTGATCCTTGACGATCCCGTACGACACGGACAGGCCCAGCCCCGCCCCCTCGCCGACCTCCTTGGTGGTGAAGAACGGGTCGAAGATCCGGGCCAGGACCTCCGGGGGCATGCCCGGCCCGTCGTCCCGGACCTCCAGCCGGATCATGCCGTCCCGCGCGGACGTCGACAGGCTCAGCGTGCCCTGGCCGCGGTGCGACGCGATGGCGTGCTCGGCGTTCGTGATCAGGTTCAGGAGGACCTGCTGCATCTGGTTGAAATCGAGCATCGTTTTCGGGATCAGCGGGTCGAGGCTCTTCGCGACCTTCAGGTTGTTGACCCGCATCTGGTACGCCTTCAGGTCGAGCGTCTTCTCGATGATCCCGTTGAGCCCCAGGTAGCGCTTCTCGGACGGGTAGCGCCGTGCGAACGCCAGGAGGTTCTGGACGATCTTCTGGCAGCGCAGGGCCGACTCGAAGATCCGCTCGACCGACTTCCGCTGCCTCGCGTCCGTGGCCCCACCCATCAGGAGCTGCGCGTAGCCGAGGACGCCGGTCAGCGGGTTGTTCAGCTCGTGCGCCACGCCGCTCACCAGTTCTCCCATGGCCGACAGCTTCTCCGTGACCTGGAGGGAGCGCCTCGCGGACTTGAGGTCGGTGATGTCCTTGATGATGCCGACCGTCCCGCAGGGCTCCCCCGACGCGTCCTTGAGCGGCGACGCGGCCACCAGCACGTCCCGCAGTCCGCCGTCCCGGCCGCGGACCGTGGTCTCGACGCCCGCGAGGGGACGCGCCCCCTCGAGCAGGCTCCGGATCCGGTCGCGCGCCTCGGGATCCGGATAGAGATCGAGGCAGCTCGAGCCGATCACCCTGTCCCGGGACAGGCCGAGCATCGTCTCCCCTCCCCGGCTGAATTCGGTGAACCGCCCCTCGCGATCGGTCGTGTAGATCAGGTCGGGGAACTGGTCGAGGATCTTCTGCAGCTTCTCGGCTTCCTGCTGGCGCGCCTGCGCGTCGTGGCGCAGCTGATCGTACAGCAGGGCGTTCTTGATGGCGCTGGCGGACGCGTTGGCCACGACCTGGCAGGCGGTGATCTCCTCGCGCGTGAAGCGCCTTTCGACCCGGGCCGCCCGCAGGAACAGCATCCCAAGCAGCGAGTCCTGGTACAGGATGGGCAGGACCAGGATGGACTGGTAGCCGAGCTTGTCCAGAGTCTCCTTCATGGACTGCATGAGCGGCTCGCACGCGACGTCGTTGATCACCACGGTCTCGTGCGTGTCGATCGCCTTCTGGACCTCGGGGTACTTGTTGAGGTCGAGGACGAGCCCGGTGATCCCGGGATTGTCGCTGCTGGCCAGGACGGAGCAGGTGCCGGTCTTCGAGTCCACGGTCAGCACCGAGCAGCGGCGGGCCCCCACCAGGTGCGCGATGCGCTGGACGATCAGGTAGAAGACCTCGCGCAGCTCGAGGGTCGACGTGGTCGCCGCGGTGATCTCGTGGAAGGTCTTCAGCTCCATGCGCTCGCGCTCGATCCGGCCGCTCAGGGCCTGGTCCTTCCTTCCCTGGTGGACCAGGTGCCCGTAGTAGAGGGCGGCGGTGTACAGGAAGGGGATGCGCATCAGAAGGTCCGACAGGTCGACCCCTTCGGCGCCGTGGCGGGTCATCAGGTAGAGGTAGAACCCCGACACGACGGTCGATCCCGCCACGATGCGCAGCAGGTCGGTCCCCATCGCGGCCAGCAGGAGATTGAGGAAGAAGGCGAGGGCCAGGTCCCCCCCCTCGAGCCCCGTCCGGAACAGGGCCAGAGAGACGAGGAAGGTGTCCGCGACGACCACCACGTATTCCAGGTTGCGCGAGCGGAACACCCTCTCGGGAAGGGCGGTAAGGGCCAGGTTGCTCGCGACGAAGGCCAGGACGAGCCCCAGGTCGAACGCAGTCAGCCGGATGCCGCCCGGCGGGGACAGGATCAGGGCGGTGGCCAGGATGAGCATCCAGCGCAGGGCCAGGCGGATGGTCTTCGGGCCGGCTCGCTCGATCGGCTCTACCCAGGATCGCAAGGCCAAGGTCCTCCCCTCCGGAATGCTCCGCTGGGGCGCCAATATAATGTCCGCCGGGGCAACCGCAAGTCGGGACCCCCTCACCGGGGCGTCGATTCCTTGACTTTTCATGATCACCGCGTAGAATCAAACCCGCCATGAATCCCGTGCGCCTCAGCATGTTGCCGACGCTGCTCGTCCTGGCCCTCGCCGCGCCCTCGTCCGGGCGCGCCGAGACGCACCCTCCCGTCACCGACATGTCCAAGATGAAGGAGGTCGACTGGACGGGGCTGTCGGACGCCCAGAAGAAGACCGCCCTCAAGGTGATGAACGAGAACGACTGCAACTGCGGCTGCAAGATGACCATCGCCGTGTGCCGCGAGCGCGACTCGTCCTGCCGCCGGAGCCTGATCTTCTCGCGCACGGTCATCGACGCCCTGCGCGAGGGGAAGCCGGAGCCCGAGGTGGTCAAGGTCCTCAAGGCCAAGTCGGCGACCTTCGTCGAGGCGAAGCTGCCCGAGGATCAGGGAACCGTCTACAACATCGACGTCACCGGGAGCCCGGCGCGCGGACCGAAGGAGGCCCGCGTCGTGATCGTGGAGTTCTCCGACTTCCAGTGCCCGTTCTGCGCCGGGATGCAGTCCACGCTGGACCAGGTCCTGAAGGCCTTCCCCAAGGAGGTCAAGCTCGTCTACAAGCAGTTCCCGCTCAACATCCACCAGTACGCCCGGCAGGCCGCGGTCGCCTCGCTGGCGGCGAACGCGCAGGGGAAGTTCTGGCCGCTGCACGACAAGATGTTCCAGAACTTCAGCGCCATCAACGAAGAGAACATCAAGAAGTGGGTGAAGGAAGTCGGGATCAACCAGGCGGAGTTCGAGAAGGCGATGCAGTCGGGCAAGCACGAGGCGCAGGTCCAGAAGGACCTCGCCGACGGGGCCGCCGCCCGGGTCCTCGGCACTCCCACCATGTTCGTCAACGGGAAGCGGGTGCAGGACCGATCGTTCGATGGATTCAAGAAGGTGATCCTGGAAGAGCTCGCCGCGGCGAAGGGCTCTCCCCCGCCGGCCGCCCCGAAGACCGAAGCGGCCAAGAAGACCACCGGCCGCAGGTAAGGCCCACCGGGCCCTAGGGGCTTCGTCCCTCCCCCCGTTTCTCCAGCCGGCGCAGCAGCGCGCGCAATTCCTCAGCGTTGGCCTGCCCGGGATCCAGGCGAAGAGAGGCCCGCAGATGCTCGATCGCCCGCGCCTCTTCGCCGGCCTGAGCGCCGTACAGGAGCCCGAGGCTCGCGTGGGCGTCGGCCAGGTCCGGCTGGAGGGCGATCGCCCTCTCGTACTGGGCCGCCGCTTCCGCCGTGCGCCCCGAGCGTGCCAGGACGTACCCCAGGAAGTTGGCCGCCCGCGCCGACGGCGCCTCCGCCCCGGCCGCCAGCCTGAACTCGCGCTCGGCCGTCACCAGGTCCCCGGCCTCCAGGGCCACCTCTCCCATTCCCCGATGGGCCTCGGGCAGGTCGGGATCGATGCGGAACGCCTCGCGGAACTGCTCGGCCGCCTCCGCCTTGCGCGCGGCGGCGTTGAGCGCGTCCGCCAGGTTGATGCGGAAGATGGCCATGCGCGGATCGAGGTCCACGGCCCGGGCGATCGTCGTGGCCGCCGCACCCGCCGAGCCCCGGTGCAGCTCGATCGATCCCAGGTTGTTCCAGGCCCGCGCCGACCGCGGATCGAGCTCGAGGGCGCGCCGGAACGCCGCTTCGGCCCGCGCTTCATCCCCGAGCGCCTGGTACGCCGTCCCGAGGTTCACCGCGAGGTCGGCGCTCTTCGGATCGAGGCGCGCGGTCTCCTCGAGAAACGCCAGCGCGTCCCGCGGCCGGCCCAGCTGAACGAGCGCCATCCCCAGGTTGACTCTGGCATCCTGGAACTCGGGATAGATCCGGAGCGCCTCCCGGTAGTTCGTCTCGGCGTCGGCGAACCGTCCGAGCTTCAAGTACGCGTTTCCCAGGTTGTAGCGGATTCGCGCCGAGCGCGGAGAGACGCGCGCCGCGCTCTGGTAGAGGGCGAAGTCGTCCTTCCATTCCGGAATGCGCGCCCAGGCCCGTCCCGCCAGGAGAAGAACGGCCGCCGCCGCGACCGCAACCGCGACGAGGCGTGCTTTCGGCCCCGTCGCGCGCCCGACCGCCCAGCCGCCGAGGAGGCAGAGCCCGACGCTCGGCAGGTACATCAGCCGCTCGGCCAGGAGGGTGCCGATGAACAGCACCACGTTGGTGGTGAGGGCGGCGCTCGCCGCCATGAACAGCAGGCCGAAGGCGCACGCGGGGGCCCGTCGCACGAGCAGCAGGCCGCCCGCCACGACCGCGAGCAGGACGAGGAGCCCCAGGACCGCCAGCGGATCGAGGAGACTGCGGATGACAGGGATCTGATCGTAGGAATAGTCCGCGGCCAGCCGATCGGGCCACAGGAGGAGGCGGGCGTAGCGGGCGAGCGTGCCGAGCCCCGTCAGCCGCCCCGCGAGCGGCCCGGCGGAGGCGGCGGGATTGTCCACGAAGGGGATCGGCTGGCCGATGCCGATCGTCCCCAGGACCGCCGCCCGCGCCCCCAGGTACGCCAGGACCACAAGCCCGTATCCCGCATGCAGCATGGATCGCCGGCCGCGAGGCGCGCTCTCCGCCGCGGGCATCAGCCGCTCGGCCAGGAGGACGATCAAGGGCGCGGCGATGGCCGATTCCTTGGAGAGCGCTCCTCCCAGAGCGGCGGCCCACGCCGCCGCCGCCCAGGGAAGGAATCGCCCCGAAGCGGCCGACAGGGCGCGGCGGTGGCAGGCGACGGCCAGGAGGACGCCGATCGCCGCCAGGACCTCGGCACGCCCGACGATCCCCGCCACCGCCTCGACGTGCACGGGGTGCACTGCGAACAGCGCCGCCGCCACCGCGGCCCCCACCGGCCGTCCGGGCAGAAGCTCGAGCGCCAGCCCGGCGACGAGGAGGGTCGCCAGGGCGTGCAGCGCCACGTTGACCGCATGGAACCAGGCGGGACGCGACCCCGAGAGGGCCCTGTCCAGGGCGAGCGAGGCGCTGGTCAAGGGCCTGTAGAGCGTGCGGGCGTGCTGGGGCGCGTTCCAGTAGGGGGCCGCGACCAGCCTCGGGAGGTCGCGAATATCCTGCATCAGCGGGTTCGCCTCGATCACGCCGCGGTCGTCGAACACGAACCCGTGGCCCAGCGTCGGGATGTAGAGCAGGAGGGCCAGGATCGGGCCGGCGAGGAGGGACGACCGGCGACCCGTCAAGAACCGGCTGGCCCCGGCTTGCCCGGGTCGGGCTCCAGGGATGAGCCCATGAACTCCACGTGGCGCTCGGATCCCGGACCCATGTTGATGAGCCCGTCGAGCCGCGTGCGCCGCGCCGCCTCGACGGGGACGTCGGTCACGAAGCCGGTGGTCCGGTGGACCCAGGTCCCGTCCCCTTTCAGGAGGTCGAAGGCCGCGTAGACGTCGTAGGTCCCCGCGTCGAGATCGAAGTTCATCTCCTCGGGGAATCCCACGCACCGGTTCTGCGGCTCCCAGAGCGGCACCATCGTTTCGGGCGCCCTGGGGATCTGCCTCGGCCTCGGCATCGTCTCCCCCTCGGGGATGATGATGGTGCCCTTGGGGGGCCTGCGGCTCGCGCCGACTTTTCCGGCCGGCCGCCAGGAGGCGGTCCTGTACGCCGGAGACTCGAACAGCATCACGACGGTGTCGGCGTCTCCCCGCCGGACCGCCGCCAGAGTGAACTTGTATCCAAAAGTAAACACCTCGTTGCGCTTCTCCGTCCGGCCGATCTGTTCCGGCGGACGAACGAGCCGATCGTCCGGAAACGTGCACCAGCGTCGATTGCCGCCGATGTGGAGAGCCAGCCGTCCCTTCCCCGCCGCGGGCGCATCCGGGACGCCGGGCGCGTGGATTTCGGGCGGCCGCGGGGTGGGCGGGAGAACGGTTTCGGAAGGGGCCGGCGACGCGGCGGCCGTGGCCAGCGCCGCGAGGAGCAGGGCGGCGAGAGCAAGATCCTCGCGGTTCGGGCGGCCCTTGTGTGCTACATTCCGTTCGCTGCAGGTGTCCATGAAGTCGGGAATTATACTTCGAGGCGGGGCGCCGGTCTACGCAGGACCGGCGATGCGGTCCTCATTGCAATGCATTTCCCGGAACTGCCCGTGCTTCGGCTACCGAGGTTGACGAACGCAGAACTGGGAGCTCACGCCCCCAGCAAGTGTGTGGGGAAGGTCGCGGAAAGGGCTCCAGTACGTGGTCAACTTCTGGAAGGCGGGCAGTTCCGGGAATCTCACAATCTCTCCAGCAGGTATCGCGAATTTCCCTGATTGCTCCAACCCGTATGGCCGGACTTTACCCAAGATATAGGGGCCTGTCAAGCCCCAAATACTAAATCTGGGGAGTGGGATGATTGAAGACGTCCTGGCTGCCCTGGAGTTCGATCAGGTCCTGAGCCTCCTGTCCCGGGAGACCGCCACCCCTCCGGGGGCGGCCTTGGCCAGAGCGCTCAGGCCCTCATTCGACCCCGCCGAGGTCGATCGCGAGAACCGCCTCGCCGCGGCCATGGCCGGCTTCACCGAGAGCCGCGGGGCGCTCCCTTTCGGGATCGTTCCGGACCCCTCGCCGATGCTGTCCCGGCTGGAGATCGAGGGGTCGGTCCTCGCCCCGCTCGAGGTCCTCGACCTGGTCACGCTGATGAAGGCCGGGAGGGGACTCAAGTCGGCGCTCACCGAGGCACGGGCCGACTACCCGGCCCTCTTCGAGATCGCCCGCGACCTGCCCGATCTCGGAAACCTCGTGAGGTTCCTGGACGGCAAGATCGCCGCGACGGGCGAACTGGAGGACGGCGCGAGCGACGAGCTGCGCGCCGTGCGCCAGGACATCCTCAGGCGCAACGAGCGACTGAAGACCGCGCTCGACGCCATCGTCGGCCGACCGGAGGTGGCGCGAGCCCTCCAGGACACCTTCATCTCGATCAGGAGCGATCGGCTCGTGATCCCGATCCGCGCCGAGGCCCAGCAGGCGCTCGCGGGGATCGTCCACGGCGTCTCGGGAAGCGGCGCGACGGTGTTCATCGAGCCGATCGAGACGGTCGGCCTGAACAACGAGATCGTGACCCTGCGGGATCGGGAGGCGGCCGAGATCCAGCGCCTCCTGCAGGAGTACAGCGACCTCCTGCGGGGACGACTCGCGGAGCTGCGCCACCTGAGCGCCGGGATCGGCAGGCTCGACGTCCTGTCCGCCAAGGCCCGGCTGGGACGGACGCTCCGCGCCCGCGCGGCCGTCCCGTCCGCCTCCGGGGAGATGCGCCTCGAGGGGGCGCGCCATCCCCTGCTCGAGCTGTCGCTCCGATCGCAGGGGCTGCCGATCGTCCCGCTCGACCTGTCGATCCCGGCGGGGAAGCGCGTCCTGATGATCAGCGGACCGAACACCGGCGGGAAGACGGTCGCCCTGAAGACCGCCGGGCTCCTCGCGCTGATGTTCCAGTCGGGGATGCCGGTGCCGGCGGACGTCGCCACCCTGCCGGTTTTTCGCGGCATCTTCATCGACATCGGCGATCGCCAGTCGATCCCGGATCGGCTGAGCACCTTTTCCGCCCGCATGACGAACGTCGCCGGGATCGCGGAGCGGCTGGTTTCTCCCGCCCTGGTCCTCCTGGACGAGATCGGCACCGGGACCGATCCCGAGGACGGGGTCGCCCTGGGGACCGCGATCGTGGACTACCTCCGCGGCCAGGGGGCCCTGGTCATCGCCACCACCCACCTCGAGGCTCTCAAGGCCTACGCCGCCACCACGGACGAGTGCGCCAACGCCGCCATGCACTTCGACGAGTCGAGCGCCACCCCGACCTACCGGCTGATTCCCGGCATTCCCGGACGCAGCGGGGGCCTGGAGATCGCGGAGCGCCTCGGCCTGCCGGCGGCGATCCTGGCCGCGGCGCGCGCGCGACGCGGCCACGCCGGCGAGCAGGTCTCGGGATACCTCGACCGGCTGCAGGCGATGGCGCAGGAGCTCGAGCGCCGCCTGGCCGAGACGCGCGAGGAGCGCGAGCGGCTCGATCGGGAACGGGCGCGGATGACGGAGGAGCAGGCCGCCAGGGAGGCGACGCGGCGGGACGCCGTGGCGGCCGAGATCGAGATGGCGCTCAAGGCCATGCGCGAGGAGGGGGACAGCTACCTGACGGCGATCAAGGACCGGGAGGTCGCCGCGGTGCTGCGCCGCCAGGAGCTGAAGGCGTCGGCGGCGCTGCGCGCCAGGGCGCGGACGTTGATCAAGGACGCGACGGGGCGCGTCGCCCCCCAGGCGAAGACGGCGACGGACCTGGCGCCGGGCACGCCGGTCGTCGTGGAGGGACTGGGTGTGCGCGGCACGCTCGAATCGGTGCGCGGCGACCGCGCCGTCGTGGTCGTTCGCGGCAAGCGGACCACGGTGGCGCTCGACGACTGCCGGCCGGTGACTGCGCGGGAGGAGCGTGTCGAGCGCGCGCCCCGCCTGCCGGACGGCGTGACGCTGGAGCGGAAACCGGGGGCGGATGCGCCGGCCGAGATCAGGATCGTGGGGCTCACGGTGGAGGAGGGGCTCGTGCGCGTGGACAAGTACCTGGACGACGCGTGCCTGGAAGGGCTGACGCCGGTCCGCATCATCCACGGTGTGGGATCGGGCCGCCTCAAGCGGGCGGTCGCCGAGCTCCTGGCGCGCCATCCGCACGTCGAGGCCTTCACGAGCGCCCCGCCCGACGAGGGAGGGGCCGGCGTCACGATCGTGAGGCTCCTGGTCTAGGAGCCTGTCCGGGTATCAGCGGATCCCCCAGTCGGCCTCGACGGGAGTCCTGTCGGCCCACGGGTCCAGGACCTTCGTCCCGCCCGTCTCGATCGCGCAGCCCAGCGACCAGGCCCGCGGTTTCTCCAGCGAGGCATCGAACGCCACGGCGCGATAGCGGCCAGGAGCGACGTTCTCGAACGCGAATCGCCCGTCCCCGTCCGTGATGGCCCGCGCCACTGCGTGTTTCTGGAAGATCGCCTCGGCCCGCCCGCGGCAGTCCTCGACCGTCCGCAGCCGTGCCGCTTCGGCCTCCTTGAGCTGCTGCCTGATCGCGTCGTTCCGGGTCGTGGCGTCCCGGAAGTTGCTCGACGAGCCGAGCGCGTTCCTCAAGTCCTGGTTGAGCCCCTCGATCCGCCGGTCCGCCGCCTTGACCCCGGCCCCGCATGCCTCGCCCCCCTTGCGGTGCTCGGCATCGAGCTCCTGGCTCTCCCGTGCCAGGAGCACCAGGAGCCCCGCTCCGGGCGCCCCTCCCGTCTTGATATCGGGCGCCAGCACGCCGACGATGCGCGCGCCACCGGTGGCCTCCGTCCCGGGCGGGGGCGACTCCGGTACGGCGCTCCCTGTGGCTGCCCCGGTCGCGGCCATGGTCCAGCCCTCCAGCCGCACGCGGCGCCAGCCGTCCTTTTCCTCGAGGACCGTCAGGACGGCGTCACCGCGCACCGTCGCGAGCCAGCTCCCCTTGGGATGATCGAGCAGGACGAGATCGGCCCTCTCCCCGCCGGAGGCGGCGAACTCGATGCAGCACAGCGCCAGAACGAGGAGGCTCAGCGCCAGGACCCGCTTCATGTTGGGATTCTCCGGATCGGTATCGATGGACGCGTCCGGCCCCGATCGTCGCCGTCGCGCGTTGCATTTCCGTATCTGCCGCTCCGCATCTTGATCGGAGCGGGGGCGTCCCTATATTCGCAGAAGTGCGGTCCGAAGTCGCGGAGGACGCCGGTGCTCAAGTCCAAGGTGATCCAGACGATCGTCGAGAGATGCCGGCAATCGGATCGGCGGTCCGGGGACGGCGCCGCGACCGCCGGGGCGCGCTCTCCGGCCGCCGGCGGGGGCGTGGCGGGACCGGCCCCCAAAGCGAGCCGCGGCCGCCAGGCCGGCGCCTCCCGCGACCCCAGGCTGGGACAGAGCACCTCGCGCCGGCGAAGGGCCACGCGCCGCCGCGGTTAGGTCCGCGGAGACCGCGGCCGCCTGAAGCTCCCCTCAGTGATCCGGGTCCCCGTCCGGCGGCGTGTAGGTCTTCACCCACTCGGCGGTCGGGTCGTACGACGCGGGAGACTTCGGGGCCTCCGCCTCCATCTGAGCGATCTCCCGCTCCTTCTGGCGGATCTCCACCAGGCTCCGGTCGAACGTGTCGACGCTGGCCGCGTGCGCCGCGGCCAGCTCCAGCCGCTTGATCTTCTCCTGCAGGAGCGTGATCTCGATGTTGCGCTCCTCCACCTCGATCTCCGCCTCGCGCATGTGCTTGCGGAGGAACTGGATCTCCTTGACGGCGCGCGACCGCAGCGCCTGGTAGCGCTCTTCGGCGCGGCGCAGATCGTCCTCCCGGCTCTCCGCGGCGGCCTTGTACTCGAAAAGCTTCTGCCCCCCGGCCCGGATCATCCCGTATTGCACGAGGATCTGCTCGTGCTTCATGAGAAGGTCGTTGAACAGGGAGACGGGGACCATCGCCTCTCTCGGCTCCGCCTCGAGGGCGGCCGGGACGGAAGGGGTCGTCCGCGCGGGAAGATCCGACTGCGCGGTGAAGCCGAGCGCGAGCAGATCCTCCCGCCGGATCTTGTACTCCTCTCCGAATTTTCCGATTTCTTTCTCGGCTTTCAGGCGGCCCGAGCGGATGTAGCGGCGGATGGTGGCGGGCGTTCTGCCGACCAGCTGCGCGGCCTCGCGGATCGTCAGGAGCATGTCCCTCGCTCACCCGTCTCGACGTGTCCCGCGATCAGGCGCGGCCGGGACCACGCGAAGATTTATATCAGAATCGTCCTCGCGATGGCAAGCGATCAGGACTCGTGAAGCATGAGGAGGAGGCCCACCGCGCCGACCAGGGCGCCGCTGATCAGGTCGCCGTAGCGGGTGAAGAACGGCAGCTCGATCCGCCGCATGCCGCGCATGGCGACAATCGTCACCCCCACCATGGTTGCGATGGTGCACAGCGCGAACCCGAGCGATGCGGCCAGGACGGCCCCGGTACCGGCAGCCGAAGCGGCGAACAGGATCGGGACCAGAAGCGCGCACGGGCTGATGCCGATGACCAGGACGAGCGCCCCCGCCGTCAGGGCTCCGTGAAACCACCTCTCGAGCAGGTGCCCGTGCACG
>DATNEZ010000605.1:0-4026 GCA_035606645.1 Binatia bacterium | reverse complement strand
CGGCGTGTCGGCGCGGACACGGATGCGGCCGGCACCCCCACGAGCCGCTGAAATGCCCGGAAACACGGCCGTCCCGGGCTGGCATCGGTCTCGCTATGGGACCCCGCCAGGAGGATTCACATGAGCATGAATCGCACGGGCAGGTTGATCGTCAGTTGCAGTGGGGCGGCGCTTCTGGTCGTGGCCGCCGGAGTCGTGATCGTCGGGACGACGTCGCGCCGGGAGCCGGGCCAGTCGACGAAAAAGGCCACGCCGTTCATCCCGGCCGGCCAGATAGAGGGTGGGTCCGGAGCGGTCGCCGCCGGCCCCGTGGTCATCCCGGATTCCGGGTCGATCCCCGATCACCTGGTGACCGAGAGCCTGGTGCTGCAGCAGGGGGAGACGTACTACGGCAAGGGGGAGGCGTTCTTCAAGGACGGCGATTTCACCTCCGCCTCGCGCTACCTCAAGGCGGACGTCTCGGGGCATCCGGACCGTTTCTATCCGGCGTACCTCCTGGGGATCTCCCTCTGGAAGGACGGCAAGCTGGACGAGGCGGCGGCCGCTCTCGAAGGGGCCGCGGCGCTCGACACCAGATCGATCAAGGCGCGCGTCAACCTGGGGCGGGTGCTGAACGACTCGGGCCGTTTCGACGAGGCGCTGAAGTCCGCCGACGAGGCGGTGAGCCTCGACCCGGAGGACTCGCAGGCGCACAACGTGCGCGGCCGGGCGCTCCTGAACCTCGGACGGGGCGACGAGGCGATCACCGCCTTCCAGACCGCCGTCGAGAAGGACCCGGCCAATGCCTACGCCCAGAACAACCTCGGGTACGCCCTCATCCGGTCGGAGAGGTTCCAGGACGCGATCCCCTCTCTCGAGGAGGCGGTGCGCCTGAAGCCTTCCGCCGGGATCTTCCACAACAACCTCGGCATGGCGTACGAGCGGACCGGAACGACCGATCGCGCCATCGACGAGTACCGCGCCGCCGTCCGGACGGGTGGCTCGGAAGCCGCGGGGCGCAACCTCTCCAGGCTGGGCGGCTCGATCGACGATGCGAACGAAACGGGAACTTCAGGGGATTCCGGAACGGGCTTGCTTGACGAAGAGGGGCGCCTATATTAGTCTTCGCGCGCGTTTCGGAAGACGTGATGAAGGGGGTGGCGGAAAGCGCCACCCCCACTTTCGTGCCGGAGGGATGGCGGACTTATGGACATGTTCCTGCTCTTCCTGGTCATTTTCCTGTGCGTGATGTTCGGTCTCGGCGTCGGGGCCCTGGCCCTGTCCCTCCTGTTCAAGCTGATCCTGAAGATCTCGCCGCGCGGCGCCTCGGTGGCCGTGGCCACTGCGACGGCGTCGTCGTCGACACCCCAATCCTAGGAACCTGCCCGGAGACTCGGGCAGGCTCATCGTCGCTTGCATTTCTCTTCCGTAACCACGGATCTGTAGCCCGATAAGCGGCGCGGCCCGATACTCGGGCAGGCTCCTGACTATCGCGTCTGGGCGGCTGTGTGCACGGCCGGCGGGTGCGGTGTGTCTCCCAGGAGCACGTAGAACAGGTTCCCCTGAAAGCCTTTGTTGGCCGGCAAAAGCCCGTGTGTGGCGCAGAAGAAGAAGGTCGAGACGACCCGGGAGGGCGGGGACAGCGTCCCCATCCCGGTGAGCGAGTCGGCGGTCACCGTGCCGTCCCCAGGGGCGAGCATCAGCGGCTCCAGATCGCGCGCGTTCTTGAACGGCGCGGTGCCGTCGGTGAACAGGAGCCGCGTCCCTCCCGGCCCGGGGTTCATGATCACCTTGTCCAGGGTCGGGACGCAGTCCGAGCCGAACAGGTGGATCGGCACCGACGGCGGGAGGCCCGGCCCCTCCCGGTCGAGCGCGGCGTGGAAGGCGCGGGCCCGATCGAGGGCGGCCTGCAGGAAACGCGCGGCCTCCTTCGGGACTCTTGCGATCTCCGCCTCGCGCGGGCTCCAGATCGACCAGCGATTGTCGATCCAGGTCTGCGCGTCGTACAGGTCGACCGCGACGTCGTTTCCTTCCATGTCGAGGAAGTGCCCGGTCCTGCCGGGGGGGAGCAGCTGGTAGACCGACGGCATGGTGAACAGCTCGCGCGGGGACAGGGTGCGCGAGATGCCGTTGTTGAGGATGCGGAAGGCCGACAGGGTCCCCTGGTGCGGCGTGCCGATGGCGACGATCCTCCCGATGTCGGCCGCGCCCGCCCAGGTCACGTCGGCACCATTCGGCCGATCGAGGACGTCCTCCGCGCCGTATCTCAGGTAGTACTCCGCGATCAGCCCCCCCATGCTGTGGGCCACGAGGTCGAAGCGCATGTCGGGGTCGTGCAGGCGGGACTTGATCTTCCGGATGGCCCGGCCCAGGGCGATGGCCGCCTCGACGTTGTCGCGCCGCCAGTCGTAGTTGAAGACGAAGGCGGTGTCGCCGGGGCGGGGGTCGTCGATGTCCCCGAGGCGGTACCCGCCCACCTGGACGAGAGAGTCCAGGATCGCCCCGTAGAACTTCACCCCCAGGATGGCGTCGCAGATTTCGTACGGGGCCAGGTCGTCCCGGTTCGCCGCCAGGGGGAGCCGGTCGATCGGCAGGGCCAGGTCGTCCGGGTTCCCGCGGCGGACGGCATTGAGCACGCGGCCCCAGACCGACTCGTGGGTGCGGACGTTCTTCATCCGGCTGCCGAGGAACCCGTGCAGGACGATGACCGGGTTTCGCGGCCGCGCGGCCGCCTCCTGATGGATGCGGGCCATGTCGTAGCGCCGGAAGGCGAGGCAGCCGGTCAGCAAAGTGACCAGGACCGCCGCCAGGACGGCGAAACCTGCACACTTTGACTTGTGGGGTGGAGTCGACGCCATGACGCTCCCAGCGGCGCGACGGGGCGCGGCCACTCTCAATATAGGTTGCGGAGAGGGCGCGGGCCATGCCGGAGCGATTTGCGCGCAGGCCCCGGCCCGCAAGGCTTTGACGCGGATCGGCCGGATTGCCGGCCGGGCCCCTAGCGTCCTCCGGGGCGCGCGGGAGAGGGGGAGGCGGCGGGCGGGGCGTCCTCGAGAGGCAGCTTGCCCGAGTACTTCAGCATCTGGGTCGCCAGGTCGGACTCGTAGGCGAGCCGGACGTCCTGGATCTCGCCGTCCGCGTCGCGCAGGGGGACGATGTCCGGCATCACGAAGGCGACGTAGGAGGGGATGGAGGCCTTGTCGGCGCGGGCCACGATCTCGTCGCGCAGGGCGGGGTCGATGCGCACCGCGTAGCGCTCGGTCAGCTGGCGCGCCGCCTCGTAGTCCCCCTCCCCCTTGATGCGCTGCAGCGTGCTCAGGAGCTCGGCCACGCCCCGGCGCATGGCGGAGATGTCCTTGACGCGCGCGTACGTCTTGCCGTCCCGCTTCACGTGCTCGATCGCCCCCGCCGTCTCCTTCAGATACGTCACGATGAGGTGCGTGGCGCGCATGTGATCGTCCTCGAGGACGTCCCCCTGGCGCACGCGCCTCAGCATGTAAAGGTCGTCGGTGGCGTAGTCCCTCAAGGCGGCTTCGGCCACCTCGGCCGAAGGGATCGCCCCGATCTCGATCAGCTTCGGGTCGAAGAAGTTGTGCAGCGCGATCAGCTCGGCGCGCGCCTCTTCCAGGGCCGAGTAGTACTCGCGCAGGTGGTCCCTCGGATCCCCCTTGAGCGTGTCGGCGACCTTGCCGGAGGCGTGCCCCAGGACCTCGTGCATCGTCGTCTGCAGCAGGTCGGCAGCGGACCCGTGCTTCTCGACCAGCGCCCGGTCCTCCGGCAGGAAGAACTCCTCCACGACCCGGGCGTGCACCGCCCGGTTGTTGGAGTCCATCACGTTGACCAGGGCCACGCTCTTGTTGCCGTGGCGCTCCCGGATCTCCTCCTCGTTCGGCAGGTTGATCCCGATGGGGGGCATCGGGCCCGAGTCCCCCGTGGAGACCAGGACGTTGACCGCGTTCGCGACCGGGATGTTGAACCCCTTGCGCTTGAAGCGATCGTCCCACGGCGCGTGGTCCTCGAAGTACTGGGCCAGCCGGGCGAGGTCCT
>DATNEZ010000600.1:0-4626 GCA_035606645.1 Binatia bacterium | reverse complement strand
CACGAACACCAACGTGATCGTCGTCGCCGCGACGAACCGCCCCGACGTCCTCGACCCCGCCCTGCTCCGTCCCGGACGGTTCGACCGCCGCGTGGTGGTCCCCCGCCCGGACGTGAAGGGGCGCGAGGAGATCTTCAAGGTCCACACCCGGAAGATCCCCCTCTCCGACGACGTCGACCTGGCCGTCCTGGCCCGCGGCACGCCGGGGTTTTCGGGGGCCGACCTGGCCAACCTGGTGAACGAGGCGGCCCTGAACGCGGCGCGCTACAACAAGAAGGTCGTGTTCATGGAGGACTTCGAGGGCTCGAAGGACAAGGTCCTCATGGGCACCGAGCGGCGCTCGCTCATCATCTCGGAGAAGGAGAAGCGGCTGACGGCCTACCACGAGGCGGGGCACGCCCTGGTCGCCTATTTCATGCCGCACGCCGATCCGATCCACAAGGTCACGATCATCCCGCGCGGCATGGCCCTGGGCGTCACGCAGCAGCTGCCGATCGACGACCGGCACAACTACACGCGCGACTACCTGGAGAGCACCCTGTCGGTCATGATGGGAGGGCGCGTCTCGGAGCAGATGTTCATGAGCGTCCTGACCACCGGCGCCGGCGACGACCTGGAGAAGGCGACCGACATGGCGCGCCGCATGGTGTGCGAGTGGGGCATGAGCGAATCGCTCGGACCGCTCACCTTCGGCAAGAAGGAAGAGCAGATCTTCCTGGGCCGCGAGATCGCGCAGCACCAGGACTACAGCGAGGCGAGCGCCGTCCTGATCGACCAGGAGGTCAAGCGGATCTGCCTGGAGGCGTACGAGCGGGCCGACAAGGTCATCGAGTCCCACCGCGACGCCCTCGTCCGCGTGGCCGAGGCGCTCCTGGAGTACGAGGTCCTGGACGGCGAGGAAGTGACCTCGCTGATCAAGGGGGAAGACCAGGCAGCTCTCGTCGCGCGCAAGCGCCGCCAGCCGGCCCACCAGCCCGCGCGCCCCGCGCCGGAGCCCTCGGCCGAGCGTCCGCGCCCGGCGATTACTCCCGATCCGATCAAGCAGCCTTCCTGAATCTCGTCCCCCGCGCGTGACGATGACCTGCAACGCGTTGGTCGTGGGCTCCTCGTCTTTCCCGTCGCGCGCCGTCGACCGGCGGCGCCTGGGCCTGCCGTCGCTCCGGAGCGACCCGGCGGTGCGGACCGTGCGCCTCGAGTCGGTCCGTCCGTCGACCGCCCGCGCGCTCTCAGGACTCATGGCCGCCGCGGGGGGGACCGCCCACGGGGCCCCCGGAAGGCGCGGGCGCCCGGCTGTGGTCCTTCTCCAGGGTGACGGGCGGCAGTTTCACGACTTCCTCGAGCGGGCCGCGCACGGCGCGTCGACCCGCGCGATCGCCGCCGAGGTCCGGGAGGTCCTGCTGCGCTCCTCCACGCGGCCGCGCGTCCTGGCGCTGGCCCGCGGCCGCCTGACCTTCGGAGGCAGGACGCTCGTCATGGGGATCCTGAACGTCACGCCCGACTCGTTCTCGGACGGCGGCCGGCACTTCGCGAAGCGCCCGGCGATCGAGCGCGCCCTGCAGATGGCGCGGGAGGGGGCCGCGATCGTGGACATCGGCGGCGAGTCGACCCGTCCCGGCGCGCGCCCGGTCCCGCTCGTCGAGGAGCTGCGCCGGCTCATGCCGGTCCTGGAAGGGGTCGTCGAGGCGTTCCGGGGCCGGGGGAACGACCGGCCGATGGTCTCGGTGGACACCCGCAAGGCCGAGGTGGCCCGCCGCGCCGCCCGCGCCGGCGCGGACCTGATCAACGACGTCTCGGGGATGACGTTCGATCCGGCCATGGCGGCGACGGTTGCCGACAGCGGCCTGCCCGTGGTCATCCAGCACACGCGGGGCACGCCCCTCACCATGCAGCGGGCGCCGCGCTATGCCCACCTCCTGCCGGAGATCGCCGCGTTCCTGCGCGCCCGGATCGACCGCGCGGTCCGGGCGGGCGTGCGCGAGGACAGGATCCTGATCGACCCGGGGATCGGCTTCGGCAAGCGCCGGCGCGACAACCTCGCCATCCTGCGCCACCTTCCCGTCCTCGCGTCCCTGGGCCGGCCGATCCTGGTCGGGGCCTCGCGCAAGTCGTTCCTCGAGGGGGCGTCCGACGGGCCGCCCGACAGCCGGCTCGCGTCGAGCCTGGCCGCAGAGGCGTTGGCCATCCTGGGGGGCGCTGATATCATTCGGGCGCACGACGTCCGGGAGGCGGTGCGCGTCGCCTCCCTCTGCGACGCCGTCCTTCGGGACCCGGCACGATGATGCACTCGTTCCTGGACCAGGTCATCGCCTCGAACATCGACTGGCGCGATCTCGTCGACATCCTGATCATGACCATCCTGATCTACCAGCTCGGCCTCCTTCTGAAGGGGACGCGCGCGCTGCAGACGCTTCTGGGGGTCCTCCTGGTGGTCCTGGCCTACGGCATGACCGCGCCGGAGCGCTTCCTGTACATGCGCACCCTCCACCGGGTGCTGGGGCACGTGCTCTTCTACGCCCCGTTCGCCATCATCATCCTGTTCCAGACGACGATCCGCCGCGCCCTCGCCCGGCTCGGACGGACTTCACTCCTGCGGCTGGGCTACGCCGAGATGACCGACCGGATGCTGGACGAGATCGTGCAGGCGGCGGTCACGCTCGCCGCGCGCCCCACCGGGGCCCTCATCGTCATCGAGCGGGAGCAGGCGCTGCCGGATCAGATCGACTCGGGGATCCAGCTGGACGCGTCGATCTCCTACGATCTCCTGATGAACGTCTTCACTCCCGGATCGCCCATGCACGACGGGGCGGTGATCATCGGCGAGGGGCGGGTCAAGGCCGCCTCGTGCTTCCTGCCCGTGACCACCAACCCGCTGCTGTCCCACGAATACGGATCGCGCCACCGGGCGGCCGTGGGCCTGACCGAGGAGTACGACAGCGTCGTGATCGTGGTCTCGGAGGAGCGCGGCACGATCCGCGGCGCGGTGGACGGAGGGCTCAGCGCCCCGCTCGACCGGGCCTCGCTCCGGACGTTCCTGCGCGGCCACCTGCGCGGCCGCGAGGCGTCCCAGGCGGGCGCCGGGACGGCCGCCTCGCGGACGCACGCCGCCTAAGGACAAGGGATGCGCTTCAACCTGCGCCGCAACCTGTACCTCAAGATCTTCTCATTCCTCCTGGCGATCGTGTGCTGGTACGTCGTGCGCAGCGAGCAGGAGCGGGTCCGGGACTTCGCGGTCCCCCTGCAGTACGTGAACCTGCCGGCGGACCTCGACCTGTCGGGGAAGGTGGTGGATTCGGTCGTGGTCCGGCTGCGCGCCCCGGAGCCGGTGCTGCGGTCCATCACCGAGGACCGCCTGGCGGCCCGCATCGACATGGCGAGCGCCCCCCTCGGGGAGCAGTACGTCACGCTGACGCCGGCCATGATCAAGGCGCCGGGCGGGGCGCTGATCGATCACATCAGCCCCGACCTGATCAAGGTGAGCATCGACCGCAAGGTGCGCCGCGACGTCCCGGTCGTGGCCGAGTTCTCCGGGACGCTGCCGTCTCCGTTCGAGAAGATGCGGCACGTCGTCGACCCGCCCCGGGTCACGATCGAGGGGCCGGCCAACGAGGTGGCGAAGGTCACCCGCGCCCTGACGGGGACGATCCTGCTCGACGGGGAGACGACCGATTTCGAGGTGGCCGCCACGCCGATACCCGACGCCCCGTCCTGGAGCCGGGTGCGCGTGATCTCCCCGCGCGGACCGGTCCGCGTCCGCATCACCATCGCCCGGACCTCCGGGGCCTCTCCCGGCCCGGCCCCGGCCGGCGCGCCCCCCGGCGTCACGTTCCGGCCCGCCTCGCCGCGGCGCTTCGGCATCGGGCGCGGGAGCGGGCGATGAAGCGGCTCTTCGGCACCGACGGCATCCGCGGCGTCGCGGGCGAGTTCCCGCTCGACGCGGAGACGGTCGCGCGCCTCGGGCGCGCGCTCGCCGTGTCCCTGCCGGCCGCCGCGGGCGGTCCCCCGCGCATCGTGATCGGCCGCGACACGCGCGAGTCCGGGCCCGCCATCGAGGAGGCCCTGGCGCGCGGCGTCCGCGCCGGGGGCGGCCGCGTCGATCTTGCCGGCGTCCTGACGACGCCGGCGATCGCCTGCGTGACGCGTCTCGAAGGGTACGACGCCGGCCTCGTCGTCTCGGCGTCCCACAATCCGTACCGCGACAACGGCATCAAGGTCTTCGCGGGAAGCGGCGAGAAGATCCCCGATCGCCTGGAAATGGAGATCGAGCGGCTCGTCCTGGACGGCGCCGCGGCGGCGCGCCCGGAGGGCCCCGGCCCGACCGGCGATCCCCGGCCCGGGCCGCCGGGTCTCGGGCCCCGGGAGCTCAAGGAGCGCTACCTGGCCTGGCTGCGGAGCACGATCGAGGCCGGCTCTCCTCTTGACGGATGGCACCTCGTCGTCGATTGCGCCAACGGCGCCGCGTCCGATCTTGCCCCCGAGATCCTGGAGCGCTGCGGGGCCGCTGTGACCTCCATCCACGCCAGCCCGGACGGGCGCAACATCAACGAGGCCTGCGGCGCCCTCCATCCCGAAGACCTGGCCGCCGAGGTGAGGAGCCGGAAGGCCCGGCTGGGCCTGGCGTTCGACGGC
>DATNEZ010000589.1:0-4137 GCA_035606645.1 Binatia bacterium | reverse complement strand
CTGCGACGACGAGAACGCCTGCACCAGGGACGCCTGCGTCGGCGGCCAGTGCGTCTACACGCCGACCCCGAACGTCACCTGCAACGACGGCAACGCCTGCACGAATGGGGACACCTGCAACACCGACGGCAGGTGCGTCGGCGCGGCGATCAGCTGCAACGATGAGAACTCCTGCACCAACGACTCCTGCGATCCGGCCAAGGGGTGCGTCTTCGAACCCAATACGGCGCCGTGCAACGATGGCAACGCCTGCACGGCGAACGACACGTGCCGGCAGGGCCAGTGCGCCGGCGGGCCGCCTCTCAGCTGCGACGACGGGAACGGCTGCACGGCCGATTCCTGCAACCCGGCGTCGGGATGCGTGCACGATCCTCACATCACGTTCCAGCCTGTGTGCAGCATTAGTCCGGCGACGCTGAACGTGAACGCGCAGGGGAACTCCTTCTCGATGGATCTTTCGCTGGTCAACACCTGCAACCCCGGGGCCCCGTCCCCGATCCCGCCTGGCTCGATCGGGATCACGCATGTGTCGAGGGCCGGCAACGCGTTCTTCCCCGATCCGGCTTCGTTGTCGTGCCCGGATTCCGGCGGCGGGACGCAGTTCGAGACGGGACTCTTCGAAGACCTGGGGGCCCGAAACGTCCAGGGCGGTTCGCTCAGCCTGAAGTTCGACCGGGCGAGCGACGGGAACTGCCACAGCCAGGACGGGAACCGTCAGGACCTGCTTGCGGCGCTGTCCGACATATCCAACGGCGCGAACGCCGATATCTGCATCTCCGGGACGGCGGGGGGGCAGGTGTTCCAGTGCTGCACCAGCGCCCGGATCCTGAACCGGGGCAACCGGTAAAGTCGGCCCGGGAATCGGGCAGGGGCCGGGACCAGAGCGGAATCACCACGGGGCGGCGCCCGTAATCGCGGGCGCCGCTCCTGTTTTGACGCCACGCATCGCGACTCGACCGGTATCCACCATGAAGCGGTTCCGACTGCCGTCGAATCTTGTCCCGCGCCTCGCGATGATCGGGCTGGCGGCGGGGGCCGCGATCGTTCCCCTCCAGGCGGACCTGAGGCAGGAGGTCGAGCCGAACGATTCGACGGCCTCGGCCCAGCCCCTTGCGCCCCCGGTCAGCGTCGGAGGATCCGTCCAGGCGCCCGGCGACGTCGAGGTCTTCGCGGTAGCGCTCCTCGCGGGACAGACGATCAAGGCCGATGTCCTGGCGCGGGGCTTCCACGCCGGCAGCCAGCCCGGATCGAGCCTGAGCGGCGTCCTGACGATTCTCGATCGAGACGGCAGCACGGTCCTGGCCCAGGACCAGTCCCAGGGGGAATTCGACGACCCGACCGCGGTCGCGCAGGTCCCGGAATCCGGAAAGTACTTCATCTCGCTGCGCGACGCGGCGGGCGCGGGCGGGCCCGGATTTCCCTACGTCCTGACGATCGAAATCGACTCCAACGACGATTTCGGGACGGCGACCCCGGTCACGCCGCCGGTGTTGACGGCGATCGACGCGCTCATCTACCCGGCCGGCGACGTGGATTTCTACCGGTTCGATGGAGCGGCGGGACAGGTCGTCACGGTCGACATCGACTCCGCGGTGTTCAATCCCTCCCAGCCGGCCGCCAACATCGTGGCCACCCTCTTCGACGCCGCGCACAACGTATTGGCTGAGGACGCCTACAACGCCGGGGATCGGAACGATCCGTTCCTGCAGACGACGCTGCCGGCCGGCGGGACCTACTTCCTGCGCATCCGGGAGCTCCGGGTCTTCGTCGGCACGACGAACACCTTCTACCAGATGAGCCTGGCGCTCGGGCCGGCCGCGGACGACGGCTCGTTCGGGGCCGGCCAGCCGATCGGCGCGCCGCGTGCCGTCAGCGGCACGGTCAGCCCCACGGGGGACGTCGATCACTATCGCTTCCTCCTGGCCGCGGGCGGGACTCTGCATGCGGACCTCGACGCGCGCGCCGGGCTGGGGTCCTTCCTGCAGGGGACGCTCGCGCTGCAGAACGCCACGACGGTCCTCGCCCAGGACGCGTCGGCGCCCGATCCACTCCTCGTCAGCACGCAGGGCGCGGGCGACTATTCGGTCTCGGTACGGGGGCCCTGCACCGGCGGGGGCTGCCTGTCCGAGGATGCCTACTACGTCCTCTTCCTGGACGCCGATCTCGACGCGGACGGCCTGGTCATGCCGCACGACAACTGCCCCCGCGCGGCGAACCCCGGCCAGGCCGACGCGGATCGGGACGGTGCCGGGGATCTCTGCGACAACTGTCCCGCCGTGTTCAACCCCGGCCAGGCCGACGCGGACGGGGACGGGCAGGGGGATGCCTGCGACTCCTGCGCGCCGCCGGAGGTCGCCACGGGACTCCTGTTCACCGATCCGCAGACCCTGACGTGGGGGGCCGATCCGTCGTCCCTCACCTACGCCCTCTACCGGGGGACCATCGACGCCGGTCCCTGGGTGTTCGACCACGCCTGCCTGCCCCCTTCGCTTCCGGGCCCGGGAGCGACCGACGCGACCAGTCCGCCGCGCGGCACGGCGTTCTACTACCTCGTCGCCGGCCGGAACGCCTGCGGAGAAGGTCCCCTGGGGGCCTCCTCGAACGGGCAGCCCCGACCGAACCCGTCCCCCTGCCCCTGAGGAGCCGCGGCGTCTCCGATCGATCGCGGATCGCCGGGCCCCGGTCCATTTCGGCTAGAATCGCTCGCCTCGGGAGCGGCGCGGTCCCATGATCCCTCTCACGCGACGATCGTTCATGAAGTCCGCCGCGCTGGCGGGCGCCGGCGCGGCCCTGCACGGCTGCGCCTTCCCGTCCCGGCGGGCCCACGACGTCATCGTGATCGGCGCCGGCATGTCCGGCCTGTCGGCGGCCCGTGACCTGGCGCGGGCCGGCATGGACGTGCTCGTCCTCGAGGCGCGCGACCGCGTCGGCGGGCGCATCCATACGCTGCACGATCCGGCGCCGCATGGCCTGGAGATTGGCGCCCAGATGATTCACGGGTCGCGGGCGCCGACTTGGGAGCTCATCCGCGAGTTCGGGGTGGAGACGCGCCCGTTTCCCTCGTGGGACACCTGGCCGTGGTCCACCACCTCCGGCTTCCATCCTCCGGACGCCGCCATCCGCGAGGGGGCCGAGGCGCGCCTGAAGGCCGCCTTTCACGACTATCGCGGGGAGGACGAGTCGTTCCAGGAGTTCCTCGAGTCCAGGCACTTCACCCCCGCGGATCAGGAGGCGGTCCTCGAGCACGCCCTGTCCTGGTCGGCGGAGCCCGGCGAGGTCAGCCTGCGGGCCGCCATGGAGGACGAGGCGGCGTGGGACACCTATTTCGATCGGAACTACCAGGTGATCGGCGGCTACGACACGCTGCCCCGGAAGATCGCCGAGGGGCTCGGCGACCGGGTGCGGCTCTCCTCGGTCGTGCAGCAGATCGAATGGGGCCGGTATGGAGTGCGGGTGTCCTACCGGCGCGACGGCAAGGACGAGACGGCGCGCGCAGCGCGGGCCGTCGTCACGCTGCCCATCGGCATCCTGCAGAGCGGTCGGCCCGAGTTCACGCCCCGCCTGCCTCCCTGGAAGGATCGGGCCGTCAAGGCGCTGCGCATGGGACGGGTCGTGGTCGTCCACCTTCTCTTCGACGACTGGTTCTGGCGCGCTGCCGCTCCCGGGCTGCCGGGATGGGACGTGCGAGGCGGGCGCATCTCCTTCTGGGATCCGCATCCGCCCGGGACCGGCGCGCCGGTGCTCCTGGGCTGGATCGTCGGGACGGCGGCGCAGGAGCTCAGCGATCTCGGGGAAGCGGCCGGCAAGGAGCGCGCCCTCGCGTGGGTGGAGCAGGCGTTCCCTTCGGCGGGGGTGAAGAAGCGCCTGCGCTTCTCGTCCCTGCGCGACTGGATCACCGACCCGTATTCGCTCGGATCCTACTCGTACACGCGGCCCGGCGGCACGGCCCAGCGCGCTGTGCTGGCGACTCCCGTGGCGGACCTGCTGCATTTCGCGGGGGAAGCCACCGCCGCGGCGCCGCATTACCAGACGGTCCACGGCGCCTACGCCAGCGGCCGGCGGGTCGCGCGGGAGATTCTCTCGGCCATGGGGCGGGACGGGGCCGTCATCGCCCGCCGGTCTTCCGGCGGCGCCCTG
>DATNEZ010000576.1:0-3771 GCA_035606645.1 Binatia bacterium | reverse complement strand
CCACCTCGTCCCGGGTGTTGAAGCGCCCGAGGCGGAAGCGGATGGAGGTGACCGCCTGCTCGTTCGTCCGGCCCATGGCGCGCAGGACGTGCGACGGCTCCTTGCTGGCCGAAGTGCACGCCGATCCCGACGACACCGCGACGCCGTCGAGCGCCGCCATCAGCGACTCCCCCTCGACGTGGGCAAAGCTGAGGTTGAGATTGTTCGGAAGCCTGTCGACCGGGTGGCCGTTCAGCAGGACGTCCTCGAGGCGGCCGACGATCCCCTCGTGCAGCCGGTCGCGCAGCGTCCGGATGCGGGACGATTCCTCGGGCATCCCGGCGAGCGCGATGTCGGCCGCCGTGCCGAAGCCGACGATGCCCGGGACGTTGAGCGTGCCCGAGCGCAGGCCGCGCTCGTGGCCTCCCCCGAACAGGATCGGCTCCAGGATCACGCGCGGGTTCTTGCGCCTCACGTAGAGCGCGCCGACCCCCTTGGGCCCGTACACCTTGTGCGCCGACATCGACAGCAGATCGACGCCCATCGCCTGGACGTCCACGGGGATCCTGCCCGCCGCCTGCGCCGCGTCGCTGTGCAGCAGCACGCCCTTCTCCTTGCAGATGCGGCCGATCTCCGCCAGCGGGTGCAGGGTGCCCACCTCGTTGTTGGCGAGCATCAGGGAGACCAGCACGGTGCGATCGGTGATCGCCCGGCGCAGGTCGTCCGGATCCACCCGGCCGTGCGCGTCGACCGGCAGGACCGTCACCTGCGCGCCGCGGCTCCGGAGCCTCTCGACCGGATCGAGCACGGCGTTGTGCTCGGTGGCCCCGGTGATCACATGGTCGCCCCTGGAGCGCAGCGCCTCGAAGGCCCCGAAGATCGCCAGGTTGTCCGACTCGGTCGCCCCCGAGGTGAAGACGATCTCCTTCGGGTCGGCGCCGATCAGGCGGGCCAGCCGCGTGCGTGCCCGCGTCACCGCCTCCTCCGCGCGCCAGCCGAAGACGTGCGTGCGCGACGCGGCGTTGCCGAACTCGCTGTCGAAGAACGGCAGCATCGCCTCGACCACGCGCGGATCGACGCGGGTCGTCGCGTGGTTGTCCATGTACACCGCCGTCCGCGTCATGTTTCCGCATCCTTCAGGGAGGCCAGGTCACGCAGGGTCGTCCGGCCCAGGACCTCGGCGATCCGCTTCTGCACCTCGAGGACCGGGCGGCGCCCGTCGCACCATCCCGCCCGCCGGCACTGCGACGGCGAATCGTGCGGGCAGCGGCTGCGGACCGGCCCCTCGATCGCCTCGATGATCTCCCACAGCGTGATGTCGGCCGGCCGCCGCGCGATCTGGTATCCCCCCTTGATGCCGTGATGCGAGGCGACCAGCCCCTTGCGCGCCAGCCGCTGGAGCAGCTTGGCCATCACGGCGGGCGGAACGCTGTAGCGCGCCGCGATCTCGCGCGCGCTCCGGTAGGCCCCCGGAGGCGCGGCGCACAGGTGCTGGATCGCCAGGAAACCGTAGTCGGTGCGCCGGGACAGCCGGATCATGCGGGCCTCATATGCGACATGTATCGTCGTATATTACGCGGCGCCGAAAGGCCTGTCAAGCGGGCGGTTCGGACCGCCGGCGGCGACGAGGGAGGGATTGGGGCGTCAGGCGGGAGAGATGGCGGCCTCGGTGTGACGGCGGGCATGGTAGGAGCTGCGCACGAGCGGGCCCGCCTCCACGTGGCGGAAACCGTGCCGCAACGCCTGGGCCCGCAGAGCGGCGAACTCGTCGGGAGGATAGTAGCGGACGACGGGAAGATGGGCGAGCGTCGGACGCAGGTACTGGCCGAGCGTCAGGATCTCGACCCCCGCCCCGGCCAGCGCGGCGAAGGTCGCCAGGAGCTCGTCGCGCTCCTCGCCCAGCCCGACCATCAGGCCCGTCTTCACCAGCGGGCGCGCGGCGCGGTCCCGCCAGAGGACCGCCTGGCGCAGGAGGCCCACGGAATGCTCGAACCGCGATCCCTGGCGCGCCGCGGGATACAGGCGCGGCACGGTCTCAATGTTGTGGCTGAAGGTGACCGGCCCCTCCGCCAGGATCGCGTCGAGCGGCCGCTCGACCCCGCGGAAGTCCGAGGTCAGGACCTCCACCTCGCACCCGGGGTTCAGTCGCCTGACGGCGCGAATGACGGCGGCCACGTGTCCCGCGCCGCCGTCCGGGAGGTCGTCCCGATCCACCATGGTGAGGACGGCGTGCTTCAGCTCCAGGTGGCGCACCGCCTCCGCGACGTGGTCCGGCTCCTCCGGGTCGACGGCCCGCGGGCGCCCGGTGGCCACCGCGCAGAACCCGCAGCGCCGGGTGCAGGTGTCCCCGAGGATCATGAAGGTGGCGGTCCGGTCGCCCCAGCACTCATAGATGTTGGGGCAGCGGGCCTCCTGGCAGACCGTGTGGAGCTTCAGCCCCTGCACCACGCGGTGCAGGTCGCGGTAGTTCTCCCCGGTGTCCAGGCGAATCTTCAGCCAGGGGGGCTTCGGCCCCGCCTGGGACGCGGGCGGCAGGCCGGACATCAGGCCACCTCCGTCAGGGCCGGGGCCGCCGCGGGCGCGACCGGCGGGGACCCCGGCGCCATGTCCCGGCCGAAGACCTCCCCGAACACGGGCACGATCGCCGCCGCGACCTCCTCGAGAGGAAGCGGGCGCCCGAGGAGGCGCTGCATCGAGGTGACCGCGGCGCCGCGCAGGCCGCACGGGACGATCAGGCCGAAGCGGGACAGGTCGGTGTTCACGTTCAGGGCGAACCCGTGCGTGGTCACCCAGCGCGACAGGTGCACGCCGAGGCTGGCGATCTTCTCCGGTCCGACCCAGACGCCGGTGAGCCCGGGGGCCCGCCCGGCCGTCACGCCGAATTGCGACAGCGTCCGGATCAGGACCTCTTCCAGGTCGCGCAGGTACCGCGCCACGTCGCGCCGATCCGGGCTCAGGTCGAGGATCGGGTAGCCGACGAGCTGCCCCGGCCCGTGGTACGTGACCTGGCCGCCGCGATTCGTCTCGTGCACCGCCACGCCGAGGGATTCCAGGGTGGCTTCGTCGTGCAGGACGTCCGCGCTTCTGGCGTTGCGGCCCAGGGTGATCACCGGCGGGTGCTCGAGGAGCAGGAGGCGCTCCACCGTCCCGCCGTCCTTCAAGAGGCGCGCGCAGCGCTCCTGCAGGTCCGCCGCTTCGGCGTACCCGACGCGTCCGGCGTACGCATGCAGGCAGCGGCGCATCAGACGATCTCGGCGAACTTTCCCTGCTCGAGCGTCGCCTTGATGTGGGCCATGAACTGGTCCGCCACGGCGCCGTCGATCAGGCGGTGATCGAACGACAGGGCCAGGAAGACCATCGGGCGGATGCCGATGGCGTCCTGCACGACGACGACGCGTTTCTCGATCACCCCGACTCCCAGGATCGCCACCTGCGGCTGGCTGATGATCGGCGTGCCGAACAGGCTGCCGAAGATCCCGGGATTGGTGATGGTGAACGTGCCCCCCTGGACGTCGTCCGGCGACAGCTTCTTGGTGCGCGCCCGCTCCGCCAGGTCGGCGACCGCCTTCGCGATGCCCGACAGGCTCAGATCGTCGGCGTGCTTCAGGACCGGCACGATGAGCCCCCAGTCGAGGGCGACCGCGATGCCGATGTTCATGTCCTTCTTGTAGACGACGTTGTCCCCTTCGATCGAGGCGTTGATCTCGGGGAACGCCTTCAGCGCCTCGACCGCCGCGCGCACCATGAACGGCGTGGGCGTCAGCTTCACGCCGTGGCGCTCCTGGAACGCCT
>DATNEZ010000571.1:0-2098 GCA_035606645.1 Binatia bacterium | reverse complement strand
CGCGTCTACTTGATCTGCGCGAGATGGCCTTTCAGACGCCCCGAGAGGTCATTAGCCGGGATGCCGATCGCGGCTGCGAGGCTGGCCGCGTCTCTCGGCGTGCTCGTGTTCGTCACCCACTTGCGGAAGGCGTCGCGGTGTTCCCCCCGGTCGCCGTTCATCAGGTAATGAACCAGCAGCCACGAGACGTCGTACAGAGTGGTCGCCCCCTCGCCGAAGAAGTGGCGATCGAGCCCCCCGTCGACGAGCACAGCGATGTTGACGCTGGACAGGTTCTCATCCAGGTTCGACAACGCACTCTCCGCACGCTTCAGGTAGAGGAGCGAGCCCCTGAATACCTCGGCCCGGGCCGAGAGGACGGCAGGCTGCTCCACCCTGCCGCGGTCGAGCGCCTCCAGGCGGACCTTCCCGGGCTTCGCCATCTTGGCGCATTCGACGTACTGGGCGATCCCCTCGCCGAGCCATCGGGGAAGTCGCCCCTTCGCGTCGGAGAGGCGTTGCAAGGTGAAATGATGTGTCGCCTCGTGCGCCACGGTCCGCGCAAAGTGCGGCATCGGCTGCAGGCCGAGCGCCGAGTAGATCGTTCGGAACGCGGGATCATACTGACCAGCGACCGGCGCACGATCGGGGATGACGTTGTCGAAGGCCGATAGCTGCTGGTACTCCTTCTCGTCCTTGAAAAGGACCACGGTCACGTCCTGCGCGCCGGCCGGAGCGCCCGGACCAGGGAATGCTTCGTCGAAAACCCGGCGGGCGAACTCGATGGCTTCCTGCACGTCGTCGAGCGAGGATTTGGGCAAGTCGGTGCGCACGAACCATCCGTTTCCTTTCGCCTCTTTGTAGTCCGACCCTTTCAGCAGGGTGTCCATGAACGCCAGCGTGGCGACGCGGACCTGCTTCATCAGCGAGACGGGCACCACCCGCCCCCCCGGCAGGGTCAGCTGATCCTCATCGCCGCGCGCGGGTGGGAAACGGTGAAAGGCCGCGTACATGACCGTGGCCGCCGGAGCTCCGTCCACGGTCGCCGGCCGGAATTTCCACTTCTCCAGGCAGCTCGTGATCTCGGCCAGATAGCCCGCCTTGCGATCGGCCGGTTGCACGTCGGCGTACAGGAGCTTGATCCCCTGCACCGCCCCGGTCGTCTCGATCCGATAGTTGAACAGGGCGTGCCCGGTGAACTGCACGTCCCCGGGCGCCGCCGCACAGTCGCTTTTCTGCAGCGGCACCGGGTGCACGGCCTCTGCAGCCGCGGCAACTCCGGAGGCCCAGCCGAGCCCCAACGCAAACGACAGGAGGATTGACCGTGACCGCCCGCCGCATCGCGTCGCGCGCATGAGCTCCACTCCCTCACCGTAGGTCCATTATAAGCTTCGGTTCAAGGGAGACGTCCTGAGTCAGGTAGCGCACTCGCCTTCGCCGACCTCGATCTCGAAGGCCTGGTCGGAGCCGAGGTCCTTGTAGTCGTTCTCGCCGAGATCCGCTTCGGTGAACGTGGCGAGGTCGGCGAGGGCCGTGTCGACGCGGGCCAGGTCGACGCGCCGGAAGAAGGCGAGGGCGGTCTCGTCCGGCGCGCGCTCGTCGCGGAAAAGCGTCAGGAGGCGGGTGAGGGCCTCGGGGACGCGGCGGGCCGGGATCTTGACCGAGCGCCGCCCGAAGTGCGCCCCGTCGCCGTCGATGCCGCCGCCCAGGAGCATCTGGTAGGCCGGCACGCCGCGGCTGCCTACGTGCTTCGCGGCCCCGTGGAACCCGATGCCGGCGATGTGGTGCTGGCCGCAGGAGTTCGGGCAGCCGCTGATCTTGATGCGCAGGTCGGAGGCGGCCTCGACCAGCTCCCGGCCGCCGTTTCCTGCGGCGGCCGTCAGGGACTCCTTGACCGCCAGGGCCAGCTCGCGCGAGCCGGTCACGGCGATCTTGCACGACTCGGCCCCGGGGCAGGACGTCGGATCGAGCAGGCGGCCGGCCTCGGCGAGCCCGAGCCCGATGCGCTCGAGCTCGCGGTGCACCGCGGGGAGCTCCTCGCTCTTCACGAAGCGCAGCAGGATGTTCTGGTCCTGCGCCGTGCGCACCGAGCCGCTGCCGCGGGTCTCGGCGATCGCGG
>DATNEZ010000547.1:0-3855 GCA_035606645.1 Binatia bacterium | reverse complement strand
AGTGCAGGCGATGCGTCGGGCAGTAGCCGTCCGTGATCATCGCCCCTGCGCAGGTCTCGCACCGGGCCGATTTCTCGACGGCGGCGAGCAGGAGGGCATAGGCCCGGGCCAGCTCGTCGAACTCCTGCCGGTCGTCGACCGCGAAATAGCCGGCGATCCCCACCTTGTCCTTGTCGCACCAGCCGATGCCGTGGGTGTGCTTCAAGCAGTCCGGGCAGGTCAGCGCCCCCGGATCGATGCGCCGCGCCCTGGCGAGATGCCAGGTCAGGGACGACATGTACGCCTCGCCGCGGACGTATCCCATCCGGTGCGCCGGGCAGTACCCGTCGGTCTCGATCGCCTTCAGGCAGGTCGGGCATGTCACCTTGGACTTGATGATGTCGTGGCCGTGCGCATCCAGGACCTCGTACAGGAACTTCGAGCGGATCTCGACGGACGCCACGTAGCCGACCTGCCCCGGCTCGCACCAGCCGTTGATCCGCCTCGCCTCCTCGCAGGACTTCACCGCGGGGTTGTGTGCCCGCGCGGCGGTCGGGAGCCCGAGCGCCGCGACGAGCGTCGCGATGCCGACGAGGGGCGCGACGATGCGGCGGGCGGGCAGGCGCCGGCTCACGGCCGCACCTCCGCCGCCAGCCCCTTCGCCAGCGCCCGGATCCGGTCCCAGGCCCCCTGGACCTCGGCCTCGGTGGTCCTGATGTTGCCGATGGCGAAGCGCAGGACGTAGCGGCCGCCCAGGCTGGTGTGCGACAGGAAGATCTCGCCGGAATGGTTGAGCGCCGCCAGGAGCCGCGCGTTGAAGTCGTTCGCCGCGGCGCCGCCGCTTCGATCCCCCGGCGTTGCCGCGCCCTGCGGGAGGGCGCGGAAGCAGACGACGCTGAACGGGACGGGAGCGACCCGCTCGAAGCCGGGGTCCGCGTCCACCCACTCCGCGAACAGGCGGGCCAGGCGCAGGTGCTCGCGCAGCCGCCCCCGGATTCCTTCGAGGCCGAAGTAGCGCAGGACGACCCACAGCTTCAGGGCGCGGAACCGGCGGCCCAGCTGGAACCCGGTGTCCATGAGGTTCCTGACCTCGGAGGTCTCCGACGTCTTCAGATACTCGGGGGTCAGCCCGAAGGCGGCGCGCAGCAGGTCCATCCTGCGGCAATAGAAGGCGCTCAGGTCGAACGGCGTGAACATCCATTTGTGCGGGTTCACCACGAACGAGTCGGCCCGCTCGACGCCGGCGAGGGCCTGCCGGCATTCCGGCAGGATCGCCGCCGCGCCGGCGTAGGCGGCGTCGACGTGCAGCCACGCCCCGCGCGCGGCGCAGACGTCCGCGATGGCCGGGACCGGGTCGACGCTCGTGACCGAGGTCGTCCCCACCGTGGCCACCACGGCCAGGGGAACGTGGCCGGCCCGGCGGTCCTCGTCCATGGCCGCGGCCAGGGCGTCGGGGCGCATGCGGAACTCGGCATCGACCGCGATCCGCTTCAGGTTGTCGTGCCCCAGTCCCAGGACGATGACCGCCTTGTCCACCGAGGAGTGGGCGTGCTCCGAGCAATAGACCCGGAATGCCCCCGGCCCGCGGCCGGTCAGCCCCTGGGATCGGATTTCCGGGTCCTTGGCGTGGCGCGCGGTGGCGAGGGCGTGGACGATCGCCGTCGAAGCCGTGTCGTAGATGACCCCCTCGAACTCGTCCGGCAGCCCGATCGCCCGGCGCAGCCAGGCGAGGACGACGTCCTCGAGCTCGGTCGCCGCCGGGGAGGTCCGCCAGAGCATCGCCTGCTGGCTCACGGCGGTCGACAGGAGGTCGGCCAGCGCCCCGGGGGACGAGAAGCCGCAGGGGAAGTAGGCGAAATATCCCGGATGGTTCCACTGCGTCAGCCCCGGGACGAGGACCCGCTCGAAGTCGGCGAGGATCCGCTCGAACGGCTCCCCCTCCTCGGGGGCGTCGGAAGGGAGGGCGGCGCGGATCGCGCCCGGCTTGACGCGCGACAGGACCGGGTTGTCGAGCGACCAGCGGAAGTACTCGGCGAGCCAGTCGACCAGCCGGTGCCCCTCCTCGCGAAATTCCGAGGCGGGCATGTCGCCGCGGGCGCCGGCGCCCGGTCCGGCGCCGTCCCGGGTCATTTCGATCCCTGGTCGATCCGCAGTCCGGCGTCGGGGCGCGTGTAGACCGCCTTCCCCCCCATCATCGTGAGCAGGACCTGCGTGTCCGAGATCTTCTCCGTGGGGACGTCGAACAGGTTCTGGCTCAGGACGATCAGGTCCGCCTGCTTCCCGACCTCGATCGAGCCGACGCTCTTCTCCTGGTGCATCTGCCAGGCGCTGTTGATCGTGTGCATCTTGAGGACGGCCAGAAGGTCGGGGATCCCCTCCTCGGGGCTCAGCGCCCCCGGGTGGACGCCCGCGACCTCCTCTCCCGTGTGATCGATGGCCGTCTCGATCTGCACGAACGGCAGGAGCGGGTCGACCGGGTAGTCGCTGCCGCCCGCCACGACCCCTCCGGATCGCCAGATCCCGGCGGCGGGGAACAGGTGGGCGTAGAGCGGGTCCTCGATATAGCCCAGCGTCCCCTCGACCAGGTAGGCGTCGCGCCGCGCCCACTGCAGCGACATGCTGGCGACCACGCCCAGCCGGCCGAAGCGCGGCACGTCCGCCGGATCGATCGCCTCGAGGTGCGTGATCGTGTGCCTCAGGTCGCGCGCGCCGTTCGTCTCCAGCGCCGCCTGGAAATTGTCGAGCGCGTCGCGCGTGGCGCGATCCCCGATCGCGTGGACGTGGATCTGCCAGCCCGCCTTGTCGAGCGCGACGAAGCCGGCGCGGGCGTCGGAGCAGGACGGGTCCGGCCCGCGGAAGGTCCCCGGCTTCCAGATCGGCTTCTCGAGGGTTCCGGCGTTGACGCGGTACGGGGCGAGCATGGCCCCGGTATGGGCCGGGAACTCCATGACGCCGTCGCAGTAGACCTTCACGCTCGTGACCGAGATCAGGCCGCGGGCGAAGCGCTTGTACTCGTCCAGGGCGGCGATTTGCTTCTTCAGGTCGGCGGCATCGCCGTTGCCGCGGACGAAATCCGCCGAGAGCCCGAGGTTGGCGCGAAGCGTCAGCCCCCCCTCGTCCTGCACCTTCTCCCACTGGGCGATCTGATCCTCCGCGTTGCCGGGGATGAAGATCGAGGTGATCCCCATCCGGTTGGCGTCCGCGATCGTCCGCCTCACCCCCTCGACCCGCGCCACGTCCGTGATCGGGCGAGTCTCCCCCCAGTCGCCGGGGTCGAAGTCGGCGAAGAACCCGTTCGGCCGGCGATTCGCGTCGCGGCCGATCTCTCCCTCGGGGGGGTCGGGAGTCTTCTCACCGATCCCCGCGTTCTCGATCGCCCGACTGTTCATCCAGAACTTGTGCCCGTCGGCGTTATGGACGGAGACGGGACGCGTCGTGTCGAGCCGGTCGAGGTCCTGGCGTGTCAGAGCCGTCCCCGGCGGCAGGATCGCCTCGCCGAACAGGTGGTGCGCGTTCAGCCTGGCGTTCGATCCCTTGAAGGGGGCCTGGTCCGGCCGATCGAGACAGGCCTGGAGCTTTGCCAGGACCTCGGCCACGGTCCCCCCCGCATACCCCATCTCGCAGTCGGTCGGCCGCGTCCCATGAAAATGCCCGTCGACGATCCCGGGCATCACCATGCGTCCCCCGAGATCGACCACCCGGGTCGCGGGCCCGGCCAGGAGCTTCGCCTTCCGGTCCGGCCCGACGAACACGATCCGGCCGCCTGTAATGGCGATCGCCTGGGCGAACGCGGGCCGCGCCGGGGCGGCCCCCTTCGCCGGAGCCGCCCCCTTCGCGGCGGCGGTCCCCTTCGCCGTGGCGGTGCCCCTCGACGGG
>DATNEZ010000546.1:0-8792 GCA_035606645.1 Binatia bacterium | reverse complement strand
TTGCGCCGATCGTAGCTCCTCCGCACGGCTTGGGGCAAGACAGGCCGGACGGTTGACTCCCGGGGAGGTCTCGGCTATATTTTCCTGGCCGATCGACACGAGGCGCTTTTAATCCGGTCCCGAGAGGCCGGGAAGGTGGCGGCAGTGGCGGCGCAGGTCAGCGAAACCAGACACCCCGCGGAACCGCGGGATTTTTTTTGCCCACGCGTCGATGACTGAGCCGAAGAGCACGAGCGTCATGGACGCCGAGAAGATCGACCGGTCCCTGACCCGGATCGCGCACGAGATTCTCGAGCGCCACCGCGACGTGGAAAAGCTCGTCCTGGTCGGCATCCGGACCCGCGGCGTGCCGCTCTCCCAGAGACTGCAGAAGAAAATCGCCGCCATCGAGGGGACGGAGCTGCCTCTCGGCGTCCTCGATATCAATCTGTACCGCGACGACATCACGTCCGTGGGGCCGTCCGCCATCCTGAAAGAGACGATCATCCACTTCCCCATCGACGATCGGAAGGTCATCCTGGCGGACGACGTCCTGTTCACCGGCCGGACGATCCGGGCGGCCCTCGACGGGCTCATGGACTTCGGCAGGCCGAGGAGCATCGAGCTGGCGGTCCTGGTCGACCGCGGGCACCGCGAGCTGCCGATCCGCGCGGATTACGTCGGCAAGAACGTCCCGACCAGCCTGGAGGAGATGGTCCAGGTCCTCCTCAAGGAGGAGGACGGACGGGACGAGGTCCTGCTCGTGAAGCGGCCCGAGAAGAAGGAGAGCCGCAAGAGCCCGGCGAAGGTGCCGGTGCGGGCGGCCCGGTGAGCGGCATGCAGGAGGAGACGAGGCTGCACGCGGGGGGCCGGAAGGGGGCCGCGGCGGGGGCGCGCAGCGGCCCGGCCGCGCGGCCGGCCGCGCGCCGTCCGGTCACAGACAGCGGCGAAGGGGCCGCGGGGCGGACGTCCGCCCGCATCGACCCCAAGGTGGCCGGCCCCGGGACGGAGCGGTCGATCGTCGCCCTCAAGCACCGCCACCTGCTCGGGATCCTGGGGCTGACGGCGGAGGAGATCACCCTCATCCTGGACACGGCCCGCTCCTTCGCCGAGGTCTCCACCCGCACCATCAAGAAGGTCCCGACGCTGCGCGGCAAGACCATCGTCAACTTCTTCATGGAGCCGTCGACGCGCACGCGCTCGTCGTTCGAGATCGCCGAGAAACGGCTGTCGGCCGACACGCTCAACTTCTCGCTGTCCGGGTCGAGCGTGACGAAGGGGGAGAGCCTCCTCGACACGGCGCGCAATCTCGAGGCGATGGCGCCGGACATGATCGTCATCCGTCACAAGGCCTCGGGGGCGCCGCACTTCCTGGCGCGGCACTGCCGCTCGAACATCATCAACGCGGGGGACGGCTGGCACGAGCACCCGACCCAGGCCCTCCTCGACGCCTTCACGATCCGGGAGAAGAAGGGACGGCTCAAGGGGCTGCGCGTGGCGATCGTCGGCGACCTGATGCACAGCCGCGTCCTGCGCAGCAATCTCTTCCTGCTCGAGACCATGGGGGCCGACGTGGTCGCCTGCGCCCCGCCGACGCTCACTCCGGTCGAGCTGTCCCGTCTCGGCGCGCAGGTCACCTTCCGGATCGACGAGGCGCTCGAAGGGGCGGACGTGGTCATGATGCTGCGCATCCAGAGGGAGCGCCAGAAGGGGGGCGCCTTCCCCACGGCGCGCGAGTACTACAACCTCTACGGGCTGACGACCGAGCGCGTGAAGCGCGCCCGTCCGGACGTGATCATCATGCACCCGGGCCCGATGAACAGAGGCGTCGAGATCGACAGCGCCGTGGCGGACGGGCCGTACTCGGTCATCCTCGAGCAGGTCACGAACGGCGTGGCCGTGCGGATGGCCGTCCTCTACCTGCTGGCGGGAGGGACCCTTGGCGGGATTGCTGGTTAAGGGGGGCCGGGTGATCGACCCGGCCACGAAGACCGACGCGGTCATGGACCTGCTGATCGTCGACGGCCGGATCGCGGAGAGGCGGCCCGCAGGCGAGGGCAAGGCGGGCCTGCCGGCCGGGACGAAGGTCCTGGACGCCCGGTCCCGCTGGGTCTGCCCCGGGTTCGTCGACATGCACGTCCACCTGCGCGAGCCGGGCGGGGAGCACAAGGAGACGATCGAGTCCGGGACGAGGGCGGCCGCCGCGGGGGGCTTCACCTCGGTCGCCTGCATGCCGAACACCGATCCGTGGAACGACTCGCTGTCGGTCACCGAGTACATCGTGGCCGAGGCCCGCCGCCGAGGCGTGGTGAACGTCTTCCCCGTGGGCTGCGTGAGCAAGGGGGGGCGCGGCGAGGAGCTGGCGGAGATCGGCGACATGGTGCGCTCGGGCGCCGTGGCGGTGTCGGACGACGGGCGGCCGGTGGGGAACAGCTACCTGCTGCGCATGGCGATGGAGTACACGAAGATTTTCGGCATTCCGCTCATCGACCACTGCGAAGACACGATGCTGAGCGCCCAGGGGGTCATGAACGAGGGGTACTACTCGACGATCCTCGGCCTCAAGGGGATCCCGAAGACGGCCGAGGAGGTCGCGGTCGGCACCGACCTCGCCGTCGCCGGCCTCACCGGAGGCAAGCTCCACATCGCCCACCTGAGCACGCGCGGCGGCCTCGACAAGGTCCGGCAGGCCAGGCGCGACGGCCTCCAGGTCACCTGCGAGGTGACGCCGCACCACCTCGTCCTGACCGACCGGGCCGTGGCCGACTCGGACTTCGACGCCAACACCAAGATGAACCCGCCCCTGCGCGGGGAAGAGGACCGCCTGGCGCTCATCGAGGGGCTGAGGGACGGCACGATCGACGCCATCGCCTCCGACCACGCGCCGCACCACCAGGACGAGAAGCTGGTCGAGTTCGACGAGGCCCCGTTCGGGATCACCGGGCTCGAGACCTCGGTCGCGCTCGTCATGGACCGCTTCGTGAGGCCCGGCGTCGTCACGCCGGCGCGCTTCGTCGAGCTCATGTCGAGAAACCCCGCGCGCATTCTCGGGATCGCGAAGGGGACGCTGGCGGCCGGCGCCGACGCGGACGTGACGATCATCGACCCGGACGCGGAGCGCACCGTGGACGTCACGCGGCTCCTGTCGAAATCCCGCAACACACCCTTCAACGGCTGGACGCTGCGCGGCTGGCCGGTCGCCACAATCGTCGGCGGACGCCTCGTCCACGAGCACTCCTCCGCCGCGACCCGCTGACGCGCATGGGTCGCCCGGCGCGTCTGGCGGCGGCGTGCCTGCCCGCTCTCCTGGTCGCCTGCGGCCGGCCGTTCGACCCCGACCACGAGGACGTCGTCCTGGTGGTCGTCGATACGCTGCGCGCCGATCACCTGGGCGCCTACGGCTACGGGCGCGGCACCTCGCCCCGGCTGGACGCCCTGGCGAGCCATGCGACGGTGTTCGAATCGGCCTGGTCGGCCGCCCCCTGGACCCTTCCGTCCATCATGTCGATCATGACATCGCGCTACCCGTCGAACCACAGGGTCGAGAACGACGGGATGAAGCTGGCGTCCGACGTCCCGACCCTGGCCGAGACCCTGAACGGGGCCGGCTATGCCACCGGGGGGTTCGTCGCGCACGTCTACGTGTCGAACGCGTTCGGATTCGGCCGGGGCTTCGAGGTCTTCGAGGACTTCGGCCTGTCGCAGCCCGGCTACCGTCTCGAGGCCGGCATGGAGCCGACCGCCGACCGGGTGACCGACGCCGCCCTCGCCTGGCTCGGGAAGCAGGGGAAAAAGCCGGTCTTCCTGCTGGTCCACTACTTCGATCCGCACTGGCCGTACGATCCGCCCGAGCGCTATCGCGCCCTCTTCCCCGACGCCTATGCCGGCCCGCTCGACGCCCGTTACGACTCGATCTCGAAATACCTCGATCCGCTCGTCGCGCTGCCGGCGGACTACCGGCAGTTCCTGATCGACCGCTACGACGGAGAGATCCGGTTCGTCGACGATCAGATCGGCCGCCTGCTCGACGGACTCGCGGCCTCGGGGCGCGCGGCACGCACCTGGGTGGTCGTGACGGCCGATCACGGGGAGGAGTTCAAGGAGCACGGCTCGATGGGACACGGGCGCAGGCTCTACGAGGAGGCGGTCCACGTGCCGCTCGTCATCGGCCGGCCGGCGACCGGAGCGCCGGGGGCGGCGGCGCAACCGGACGCGGCCGGGAGGGTCTCGGTGCCCGCCGGCGGCATCGACCTGTTCCCCACGATCGCGGCGCTCGCCCGCGTGCCGGCCCCCGCGGGCCTGCAGGGGGCGAGCCTCGTCCCCCTCCTGCGCGCTCGGCCGCCGGGGCCGGCCGCGCCTGCGCCGGCGTCCGACCGTCCGCTGGTGTGCGAGACCATCCGCCTGAACGCCCACCTCAAGGCGGTGCGCCGCGACCGGCTGAAGCTCATCCAGTCGATGGACGAGAACCTGGCCGAGCTCTACGACCTCGCGGCGGACCCGCTCGAGCGCCGCGATCTCGCGGCGGCGCGCCCCGAGGACCGCCGGGCCCTGGCCGAGGCGATGTTCTCGCAGGTGGATTTCCTGTCGGGAGGCTGGAACGTGCGCTGGAGCAGCGACGGCCGCAAGCGCAGCTTCCAGGGGCAGCTCCGGACGAAGGGGATCTTCCGGACCATCGTCCCGCTGTTCCGCGATCGCGGCAAGTACGTCCTCGAATCGGACCACGCCCTGAATTTCTCGGACACCGGCCAGGCCGGGGCGAGCGGGCTGGCGTTCACCGTCGCCCCGGACGACTCGCCGGTCGAGTTCTACCTCCTGATCGACGGGCGCCCGGTCCTCGAGCGCGTGTTCCTGGGGGGAAACGCGGCGAACCCGAATCTCATGCCGTTCCAGCTGGAGGGGAAGCCGACGATGGAGGCGGCGTTCCGCAAGCCGCCGCGCGCCGACGGCCGCGACCTCGGCTTTTTCGTGTGGCGGCTGCGGCCGGCGGCCGCGGACCAGGCGATCGTCCTGGACGATGAGATCCGGGAGCGACTAAGATCCCTCGGCTACATCAACTGAAGGAGGGGGGACGCATGGCGGTGCCGGAGGCGGGAGTCGGGACGGCCGAGTCTCGGATCGACGCGGCGCTTCGCGTGCTCGCCGCGCCGCTCGCGGCGGTGCTCGCCCTGGCGGGCCAGTACGTCGTCTCGCTGAACCGCGGCCTCAAGGGGAGCCTTCTGCCGGGCGGGGCCCTGCTCGGCCTGGCGATCCTCGTCTTCGTCGCCGGCCTGGCGCGACGGCGCCGCGAGCCGGGCCCCGACGCCGGCCAGACGCCTTTCGAAGGCGGCCCCGGCGCGCGCCGCCCGCCCGCGAACCTGGAGTGGGCCCTGGTCGCCCTCGTCCTGCTCGGCGGCCTCTACGTGCGGATCTATCGCATCGATCTCGTCCCCTGGGGACTGAACAACGACGAGGCGATCAACGCCCTCGAGATCCAGGACATCTCGGCCCGGAGCGGATTGAGCACCGTCCTCGGAGCCAGGAGCCTCACGACCCGGGGCCTCAACCGGGAGACGATGTTCCACTATCTCGGCGCGTTCTCGTTCAAGTTCGCCGGGATCGAAATGAATCTTCTGCGGGCCGTGCCGGCGGTGTTCGGGCTGTCGCCGCGGCTGATCCAGGACCCGCTGATCGACATGGTGCTCCCGCTGCGGGCGGTCGCGATCGCCGCCGGCGCGCTGACCCTCCTGGCGCTCTACCTGTTCGCGCGCGACCGGTTCGGCTGGCTCGTGGCCCTGCTGGCGACGGCGTTTCTCGCCTTCTCGCCGTGGCACATCCTGTACAGCCGGGTGGGGGAGAGGGCCGTCCTGGCCCCCCTGTTCGCCATCGCCACCGTCGGCTTCTTCCTGAAGGCCCTCGACTCCGGCCGGATGCGCGACCACGCCGCCTGGGGCCTCGCCATGGGGCTCGGCTTCTGGAGCTACACGTCGTTCCGCGCCATCCCGATCGCCATGGCGGTTTTCGTCCTCCTGCGGCGCCCGCTCGGCTGGGCCCCGGAAGGATCCGGCGATCCGCGGGCACGGCGCGCGGCGCTCGCCGCGGTCGGCATCGCGGCCGGGCTCCTGGCCGTCCAGATGCTCGCGTCGCCGGTCGGCGTCCTCGGGTACCTGACCCGCGGCGCCTACGCCACCCTGGTCACGCCGAAGGCGAACTATTTTTTGAATGTCGTCTGCTCGCTCGGGCTGGCCCACTTCATCCCGGGGCGCTACGCCGTCATCCAGAGCGATGCGTTCATCAGCGACGGCATGAGCACGACCTACGGCCTGATCGGCCTGGCGCCGGAGACCACCGTCGTGGCCGCGCTGTCGGCGCTCGGCCTGGCCTATGCCGCCTGGCGCGCCCTGCGCCGCCGGGACGCCGCCTGCGGGCTTCTCGTCCTCTGCGTCCTGGCGCTCGTCGCCACCGTCGGAGTCGCCGGCCCCAGCCTGACGCGCATGCTCGGCAACGCCCCCTGGCTGTGCCTGTTCGCGGCGCTCTTCGTCTTCCGCATGGCCGCCGACCTGGCCGCCATCCGGCCGCCGATCACCGCCTGGGCCGCCGGCCTCCTGATCGTGCCCCTGGTCGCCTGGAGCGGCGCGCAGGGCTTCTCGAACTATTTCCTGCGCGCCGGGAAATCGGAGCAGGCGATGCAGAACTTCGGGGCCGCGCAGACGATCATGGGGATGTTCGTCCGCGCCCTGCCCCCCGACCGGCTGGTGTACGTGCTGCACACCCTGCGCGTCGACTCCCTGCGATACCTGATCGGCGACCGCCCCGGCGTCTACCTGATCAGCGACCCCTCCACCATCGACCTGGACGGCATCATCAAGTCGCCCAGGAGCGCGACCTTCGTCATCGAGTTCGCCCGCCCGTTCGCCGAGGCGATGCGCTACCTGATCATGCGCTACCCGCTCGGGGACGCCACCCAGATCGCCGACGCCCGCCTCGATCCCGACAAGATCATCTTCTACACGTTCACGCTCTGGAAGGACGAGAACGGGCAGGCGATCCCGCCGCCCGACGCCTTCGCGCCGGGGGCGCCGCCTCCCGGGCCGCCGTCCTTCGCCCCACCGCCCTCTTGACATTCACCTGATTTACACCTAACCTGTCTGTCGGCCGGGGGACCGGTCTTTCGGGACCGTCTCCGGGGGGAGCGCGCCCAGGCAGGGACCCCGGCCGCGATCTTCATGCATCTTGATTGCGGGCTCGACCGCCCGCCGGGAGTCCGAAGATGGCGCGCGCGCAGACAGGGCGGACCGGCACTCTCACGAAAAGACAGCAGATCGTCTTCGAGTTCATCAAGGGCTACATCCAGACGCACGGCGTCTCCCCGTCCTACGAAGAGATCCGCGGGCACTTCGGCTTCGGCTCCTACAACTCCGTCCAGAAGCACCTCAAGAGCCTGGTCGCGAAGGGGTTCCTGAAGACCCCCTGGGGGAACCAGAAACGGGCCCTCATGCTGGCCGAGCCCGGCCCGACCACGACCGTCCTGAACCTTCTCGGGCGGGTGGCCGCCGGCCGCCCCATCGAGGCGATCCAGGGCCCCGACACCGTCGAGGTCCCCGAGATGCTCCTGCGCGGCGAGGACAACTTCGCCCTGCGCGTGGTCGGCGACAGCATGGTGGACGAGGGGATCCGGGACGGCGACATCGTCATCGTCAAGAGCCAGCGCGACGCCAAGAACGGCCAGACCGTGGTCGCCCTGATCGGCGACGAGGCGACCATCAAGCAGTACTACCGCCGCGGCGCCCGCATCGAGCTGCGCCCCGCCAACCCGCGCATGTCGTCGCTGATGGTGAACGAAGATGATCTGCAAGTGCAGGGGGTCGTGGTGGGGCTGATCCGGAAGTTCGACCGGTGAGCGGGACGGGAGGCGACATGAAGACTTTCAACGCGGTCATCGAACGGGATCCCGAGTCGGGTCTGTACATCGGTCGCGTGCCCGGCTGGCCGGGAGCCCACAGCCTGGGCGCCAGTCTCGACGAGCTGGAGAGAAACCTGCGCGACGTCGTCGAGATGCTCCTCGAGGACGGCGACCCGAAGATCGAATTCGAGTTCGTGGGGGTCCAGACGATCCGGGTGGCGTAACGCGCGTCCGTCACAAGAAAGAGGTTGTGGGCTATATGGGGCGTGACACCAATCCGCAGTATTGGAAAGAGTTCACAAACCTACAGCACACGAAACATGCGCTCATCCGGGAATACTTGAATGGCTGGTTCCCCAAACTCGGCTTGTGGAGTGGACGAGTTGTCTACCTTGACACCCACGCTGGTCGCGGAGAGCACACAGAGGGCCAAAGCGGATCACCCGTTGTTGCCTTAGAAACACTTCTGAAACACACATTCCGCGACCGGATCCTCGAAAAAAGTGAAGTGAGGTTCAGATTCATCGAATTCGACCCTCAGAACATCGAATATCTAACAAAGAAGGTATCTGCGCTTGGATCTCTTCCGGATCGTATTCGCGTAACCATAACCGCCGACGATTGCTATTCACAGATCAAAGCATTGCTCGAGCATCTTGAAAGTAGCGGCAAGAGGATCGCGCCAGCTTTCGTCTTCGTGGATCCCTATGGATTCAAGGTTCCTGGTGCCTTGCTGGCCCAGTTGGTAGCAGCTGGACGTGTAGAGTTGTTCGTGAACGTGATATGGCGGGAATTGGATATGGCAGTTGCTCAAGCGCAAGCCAGCCTCGATAGTGTCATGTCGAGCACCCTGGACTCGATATTCAATGGCGATCGCTGGAGACAGATTGATCGGAACGCGAGCGTCGATACCCGAGCCGACCAGGCAATCGAT
>DATNEZ010000536.1:0-7445 GCA_035606645.1 Binatia bacterium | reverse complement strand
CGCGTCTCGGTCGTCGTGTCATCGAGGTTTACGATCTGCGGCCTGGCCTTGACCTCGATCCTCTCCCTCAGGCGCGACTCCGGCTGCAAGACAACTTGAAGGCTCACGAATCGCCCGGGCGGCACCTCGATGTCGTGGAGCGTGACGGTCGCGAAGCTCGCCAGGCTGACGGTCAACCGATACCCGCCGGCCGGAGGCAGGGAGGCGACCTGGAACTCACCCGACTGGCCCGTGACCGACCCGCGGTCGGGGGAGGAGTGTCGATCGCTCCGGACCGTCACCACGGCCCCGGGAAGCGGGCGCCCGCTCTCGTCGAGGACGATGCCGCGCACCCCTCCGGTGGTCTGGCCGAACGCAAGTGTCGCCATCAGGCACAGAACCGTGCCGGCGAGCGCCGTCAGGCGCGGGTGGGACGCGGGCGCCGATCTCTGCAAGGGTGTGACTCCTGAGGATTTAATACCACCAAGCCGGCTTTGGCGCCATGCTAGAATGACCCCCTCGGGGCGTAGCGCAGCCTGGTAGCGCATCTGCTTTGGGAGCAGAGGGTCGGTGGTTCGAATCCACTCGCCCCGACCAAACGCCGAGGCAGGCCCAGGCGCCGTCGCCCCGGCAGGAATTGAAAATCACGCGCCTGTAGCTCAGCGGATCAGAGCACCAGCCTCCGGAGCTGGGAGTCGGAGGTTCGAATCCTCTCAGGCGCGCCATCCATGACACGGGGCCCCGCCACCCTCCGAGGGGCGGCGGGGCCTTCGCGCGTTCCCGCGTGACGGATCCAAGGATGCAGTCTCCCGAGGACCAGAGGCCGCCCGATCGCCCGAAGGGGCTGGGCATCCAGGTCGCGGCGATGATCCTGGCGGCCCTGGTGCCGGTGGCCTGGCTCGTCGGCAGGCGGACCGTCCCTCAGGCCCAGGCGCTGCCGCTCGCCCTGGATGCCGCCGAGCCGATCGTGGTCCTGCAGGCGGGCGGCGAGGGGTTGCTGGCGGCACCGAACGCGGCGCGCCTCACGGCGCCGTCCGTCCCGGACGGGGCTTACCGTCTGGATTTTTCTCCCGGGGGAGGGGACCCGACGGCGGCTTCTCCCTTCCGGCTGAAGATCCTGGGCCCCGGCGGACGCGAGATCTGGCAGGCTTCGTGGTCCGGGACGGCCGGCGGCAAGGTCGAGGTGGTCCTGCCGGCCCGGGGAGTCGCGTCAGGCCCGCACGCCCTGGTCGCGACCGACTCTGTCGGGAGGGTGCGGAGCTTCCCGTTCCTCGTGCCCTGAGGGCCGGCCGCGGATTGTCTCGCGGGGCGCTATGGTAAGATGACCGGCTCCCGGGTGGCGATCGACGGGCGCGGCCGGCCACGCACAGACGCGCCTGTAGCTCAGGGGACAGAGCAACGGCCTTCTAAGCCGTGGGTCAGGGGTTCGAATCCCCTCAGGCGCACCACCCGGCCTCAGAGGTCTCCCGGGACGCGAAGTTCGGACGACATGCGGTGAGTGTAGCTCAGGTGGTAGAGCTCCGGGTTGTGGCCCCGGCTGTCGCGGGTTCGAGTCCCGTCACTCACCCCAAGGTAGCGCAGGAACGTGGGCCGTTAGCTCAGTCGGTAGAGCAGCTGACTCTTAATCAGCGGGTCGGAGGTTCGAGTCCTCCACGGCTCACCGCGCTTCCTGATCGTGAATCGATGTTGCGCCCCGCCTTTCCTCCGCGTACTCTCCCGTCAGGTTTCGCCACAGGGAGGTCGCCCATGCCCAACCACACGCCGGTCCTCGTTCGTGGATTCCTGCGCGCCGTCGTCGTCGCGATGATCGCGGTGGCCGCGCTGGTCTCGCTGTCGCGGCCCGCCCGGGCCCAGGCGGACGATCCGTGCCGGGTCCTCTACGGCGTCGATTCGTCGTCCGACAGCCTGAGCGTCGTCGATTTCGATCGCCGCATCGTTTCGCCCGTGGGTCCGGTCGGGAACCTCAACCCGATCGCCATCGCCACCCGTCCGTCCGACGGGCAGGTGTTCGTGTGGGACAATTTCATCGCCGCGTTGATGACGGTGGACACCTGCACCGGGCACGGCACCGCCTTGCGCGACCCCGCCGCATCCAACATCGGTTTCTACGATCTGGTGTTCACGTCGGAGGGACGCCTCTTCGGCCTGGGCAACTACTCGTACGAGCTCGACCCTGAGACCGGCCGGGTGCACTTTATGGGTGGATTCCGCGACCAGGACGGACGGCCGGTCAACCTCATCGCGGGCGCGGCCTATGCGCCCGACGGCCGCCTGTTTGCCGTGGCGCACTCCAACTTCGAAGTCGTTCCGCTGGATCTCGGGCTGCTCGACCTCTACACCAGCACGTTCACGTTCGTTTCCCGGCTCTCGCTGCCCGAGACCGACGTGCCGCAGGACCTCTTCTTCTCGCCGGACGGAACGCTGTACCTGATCGACCTGCGGAGCTCAGAGCTCGAATCGTGGCGCGTCTTCCTGGTGGATCCCGACACGGGCGACGCGACGGAGGTCTGGCGCGCGAGCCGCCTTCCGCAGCACGTGGACTACGGCCCCGCGTGCGGCGTGCCGGTGGACGTGTGCCTGCAGCGCGTGACGGACATCGTGACCGATCGCTCCAACCCCGCCGGCGGCGGGGCCGCGGTCATCGACTGGACGACGGTCGGGGAGACCGACGTCGAGGGGTTCAACGTGGTGAGCATCGACAATCTCGGCGTGCGCACCCGGATGAACGGGGTGCTGATTCCGTGCGAGGAGTGCATCACCGGCGCCTCCCACACCTACGAGTTCTTCGTTCCGAAGCACAAAGGCAGCAAGGACCTCTTCATCGAGACGGTCCGCGTGGACGGACGGGTCGAGACCTACGGTCCGGCGGCGCGGCGCTAGGGCCCGCGCGCTGCCGATCGCGATACAATGTCCCGGTCGGCGCGAGCCCGGCTCACCGCGCCGCTTCTCTGGAGGGCCCACCCAATGCCCGGTACCGTCCGCATCTTCGGCAAGGACACCTGACCCTACACCTCGGCGGCCCGTGAGGCGTACGCCAAGGACGGGTTCGACGTGCAGTACCACGACGTCCTGAAAGACCGCGCGCTCCTGCAGGAGATGCTCAAGTTCTCCAAGGGGGATCGCTCGGTCCCGGTCATCGTCCAGGGATCCAAGGTCGAGATCGGCTACGGCGGATCCTGAGGCGTCTGACCCTCCGGCCGGCGGCCGGAGCCGAACCAGCAACAGCCCTCATCGGATATCCTCTCCCCATGCAGGCGGAGCCCTGACCGTGAGCGTCGCGAAGGACCACGACCGTTTCCAGATCGAGCTCGGCACCCTGCTCGAGCCGATCGAGGAGATCACCAAGCTCTACAAGGTGGCGGTCGGCCAGATCGGGCACCACTTCGGGGCCGAGGCCGGGGCGGTGATCCTGCGGAACCCCGTGTCCGGGGCGCTGCAGACGCTCGGCTGGGGTGAGGGCGGGGGACGCTGGGACGAAGAGACGGTCACGGCGTTCCTGGACCGGAAGGTCCCGCAGCTCCAGCCGAACGAGATCATGGCGCCGATCGTGTACGTCGGCCGCGCCGCCGGGCTGATGGCGCTGCGCCACAAGGGGCCGTTCGAGCCGGGGGCGGGGCGGCGGCTCGCGCGGCTGTGCCGCAAGGTGGCGCGCGAGGCGGAGCTGCGCGAGGAGCGCCGCGTCAACCGGGTCATCGATCAGATCAAGGACAAGACGGTGCGCGAGCTGCGACCGAAGGACCTGTTCTACCAGGTCCTGCACGGCCTGCGGACGCTGACGCGCTACGACCACTCGAGCGCGCTTCTGATTGCCGAGGAGGACGCCTCCCGCCTGGTGCTGCACGCCGAGCAGATCGCCTGGGACAAGAGGAAGAGCGACCGCATCGGCCGGAAGATCAAAGTGCCGCAGGAGCTGCGGACGCACCTGCGCCGCTCGACGGCGATCCACTGGGTGTCGCTGCCGAAGGGGAAGAAGTCGGCCGGCGGGGCGCCCGCGCACGGCGGGAGCCCCGCGCACGCGCGGGAGGAGGCGCACGGCGAGACCGAGGCCGTGGCGCGTCTCCTGCGCTGGGGCGGGCGGCGCGACGAGCCGCTCGAGGGGGAGATCCTGTGGGCCCCGCTGCATCACGAGGAGGACCTGCTCGACGTCCTGAAGATCGCGGCGCGCCGGCCCGGCGCTCTCGGGGCGGCCGAGGCCGCCTGGGTCGAGCGCGTGGTGCGCCACATCGCCTCGGTCATCCACAATGCGCGGCGGGCGCTGTCGATGGAGGAGCGGATCATCGAGGCGGAGAAGAAGCACGCCATGGCCGACCTGGCGCGCGCCATCTCGCACGACGTGAAGAACGCCATCGGCGCCATCCTGCCGCTGGCGCAGCAGGCGCGCGAGGAGCTGCAGGCCGGGGCCGCCAAGCCGGACGTCCTGATCCAGGACCTGGCGCAGATCGAGCAGTCCGCCCAGGTCTGCCAGAGGATCTTCGACGGCATGTTGCAGCTGGCGCGATCCGAGACGCGCCCGGCGGGGAGCGTCGCCCTGCCGCGCGTCCTGGACGGGACGATCGCCATCCTCGGGACGCGCATGAAGAAATCCGGCGTGGCGCTCGAGCTGAAGGTGCCCGACGACCTGCCCGAGGTCCTGGCGGGCCGCGGCAACCTGGAGCAGCTGTTCCTGAACCTGCTCGGCAACGCCGTCGACTCGATGCCGGCGGGAGGGCGGCTCAGGGTCGCGGCGCGCGAGACCGGCGACCGGCTCGAGGTGCGCATCGCCGATACCGGCACCGGCATCCCGCCCGAGCAGCTGAAGCGGATCCACGAGCCGTTCTACACGACCAAGGCGGACGGGTTCGGCCTCGGCCTGGCGATCTGCCGATCGATCCTGTGGGACATCGGGGGCGGGATGAACATCGACAGCCATCCGGGGCGGGGCACGACGGTGACCATGCACCTGCCGCTGGTCCCGGCGCGGCCGGTGGAGCGCGGAGCGCCGCAGGCGAAGGCGGGCGGCGCGCAACCCGCGAAGGTCGCCGCGGCCAAGGAGATCGACGCATGAAGGGACGCTCGGCCCGCGTCCTGATCGTGGACGACGACCCGGCCATGCTGCGCACGGTGGAGCGCATCCTGGCCCCACGGCACGAGGTGCACGGCTGCGCCTCGGGCGAAGAGGCGGTCGAGATGGTGAAGCGCGAGCCGTTCGACGTGGCGATCGTCGACGTGCGCATGCCGGGGCTGGACGGATTCGAGGTGACGCGCGCCATCCGTGCGCTCCGGCCGTCCATCGAGGTGGTCCTGGTGACCGGCTCGGTCACCGACCTCGACGAGAAGATGGTGCGGGCCATCGAGGAGCGCGCCTTCTATTTCATCACCAAGCCGTTCTCCAAGGCGGTCCTGACCTCCCTGGTCTCGTGGTGCCTCGAGATGCAGCGCCTGGCGGAGGAGCGCGACGATCTCATCAGGCGCCTGACGGAGGACCTGGAGCGGGCCCGGCGCTTCCAGGGGGCGCTTCTCCCCAAGGGGCTGCCGCAGACCTTCGGCGCCGTCCGGGTGGCCTCCGCCTGGACGTCGTGCGAGACGGTCGGCGGCGATCTCTACGACGTCACGCCCCTGCCGGGGGACCGGCTGGCGCTCATGGTGGCGGACGTGGCGGGACACGGCGTCGCCGCGGCGCTTCTGGTCGGCATGGTCAAGACGGCGGTCGAGCGCGGCATGAACGAGCGCGTGACCGGGGACCGCATCGACCTGGCGCCGGCGGCGCGGGCGGTCCTCGAGACCCTGGCCCCCCTCAACAAGAACCGGGTGCTGACGCTCTTCCTGGCGGTGGTGGATGCTCCCAACGGGACGCTCCACTACCTGAACGCGGGACACCCGCCCGCCGTCCTCTGGCGCCCGGGCTCGGAGCCGCGCGAGCTCGGAGCCACGACCCCCCTCCTGTCGTTCGGAATCGGCCTGGGGAAGAAGCCGAGCGTCTCGGTCCCGTTCGTCGCCGGGGACCGCCTGGCGATCTTCTCGGACGGTCTCTACGAGCTGCGCGACCCGGAGGGTGCGGAGTTCGGGAGGGAGCGCCTGATGAAGGCGCTGACGTCGAAGCGCGGGTCGATCGAGAAGGTGGTCGACGAGGTCGTCGAGGAGACCCGCCGCCACGCCGGAGGCCGCCCGCCGGAGGACGACGTGACGCTGCTTCTGGCCGAGTCGCTCACTCGCCGGACAGCTTGATCTCTTCCAGGACGCCGGTCTTGGGATCGCCGCGCAGGATGCGGTGATTGTTCGTGTCGGCGATGTACAGGCTGCCGTCGAACACCGCCAGGCCGCCGGGCTCGCGCAGGACGGCCGGGCTGCCGTCGCCGAACAGGGTGCGGGTCTCCATCGAGCCGAAGGCGATCCCCTTGATCTTGTTGTTGTACGAGTCGGCGACGTAGATCACGCCGTCGCCGATGGCGACGTCCAGCGGGTGCTGCAGCATCACCTTCTCCGGCGGGCCGACCGCATCGCCGAACTCGAACAGGCCGCGCCCGACGATCGTCTTGACGTTGCTGTCCTCCAGGTCGATCACCCGGACGCTGCTGATCTCGCTGTCGGCGATCAGGATGAAGCGCCCGGCCTGCGCCAGGCCGCTCGGCTGGGCGAGGGCCGCCTCGGCCACGGGGCCGTCCACGTGGTCCTCGCGGCCGCTTCCGACCCACGGGCCGAGCAGGTGCTTCTCTGTGTCGTAGACCCAGATCTGGTGGCTCCCCGCCATGGCGATCAGGATCTGCTTGCCGATGCGCAGGAGCGCCCAGGGGGAGCGCAGCGCGATCCCCAGGGGGACCTTCGGATCGATCGGGCCCGGTCCCTCCCCCTTGACGCCGGTGCCGGCGAGGGTCGTGACCTCGAGCGACGTCATGTCGACGGCGCGCAACAGGTGATTGCCGGTGTCGGCGATGTACAGCGTCGTCTCGTCGCTCACCATCCCCTGCGGGTTGTGGAACGACGCGGCGGCCCCCGGTCCGTCGTGCGCCCCGGCCCCGCCCTCGCCGACGACCGCCTCGACCTTGCCGTTGAGATCGGCCACCACGATCCGGTTGTGGCCGCTGTCGGCGATGAACAGGAGGCCGCCCGCCACGTGCACCTTGCCCGGGAAGCGCAGGAACGTCGAGTCCGCGTCCGGATCGGGCGCCATCTCCGGCGGGCCCTGCACCAGGAGCCGCGTCTCCCGCCCCTCCGCGAGGAGCGCCTCGATCTTCTCTGCCAGCATCGCCTCGGGGATCTCTCCCGAGAGGGTCTCGCGCACGTACCCCTTGGCGTCGACCAGCACCAGGGTCGGCCAGGCGCGCACCGCGAAGCGCTCCCAGATGTCGTGCTCCGAATCGACCACGACCGGGTGGACCACGCCGTAGCGCGCCACGGCCAGCCGGATGTTCTCCGGATCCTTCTCCGAGAGGAACTTGGCGGAGTGCACGCCGATCACCAGCAGCGGCTCCTTCGCGAAGCGTTCCTCC
>DATNEZ010000522.1:0-6454 GCA_035606645.1 Binatia bacterium | reverse complement strand
CGTGCAGGTTGTGCCCGCCCTTGAAGGCGATGATGTGCGCGCGCAGCGGCGCCTCCAGCAGGGCCAGGTCCCCGACCAGGTCGAGCACCTTGTGCCGGGCGAACTCGTCGGGGAAGCGCAGCGAGCCGTTCAGCACGCCGTCGTCGCCGACCACCAGGGCATTGTCCAGCGATCCGCCCAGCGCCAGGCCCGCCCGCCGCATCGCCTCGACGTCGCGCAGCAGGCAGAAGGTGCGCGCCGGGGCGATCGACTCGACGTAGGTCGCCTCGTCGATCTCGGTGTCCACCATCTGGTAGCCGATGACCGGATGCGGAAAGTCGATGGCGTAGGTCGCCTTCATCACGTTGTCCGGAATGGCGAGGATTTCCCGCTCGCCGGAGCGCACGCGCACCGGGCGGGTCAGGGTCAGGAAACGGCGCGGCCTGGACAGGCTGCGGATGCCGGCCTCCCGGATGCGGTCCACGAAGGGGCGGGCGCTGCCGTCCAGGATCGGGACCTCGGGGCCGTCCAGCTCGATGCGGGCGTTGTCGATCCCCAGACCGTGCAGGGCGGACAGCAGGTGCTCGACCGTCGCCACCACGGCGGAGCCGATGCCGATCGAAGTGGAATAGTTGCTGGCTCCCAGATTACGATGCGAGGCCCGGATCTCGACGCGGCCGAGGTCGACCCGGACGAAGACGATGCCGCTGTCCGGGTCGGCGGGCAGAATGCGCAGGGCAATCCGCTTCCCCGAATGGAGACCGATCCCCTCGATCTCGACCGATGCCGCGAGCGTTCTCTGGTTCTCCGCCACGCTCCCCTCCTCGACTCGAACCACGATGACCGCTGGTTCCTACTGCAGCCCCTGTGCCATGTGGGAGATTTGCCTTGATTATTACATAAAGCATTGCAAAACAATGACTTATTGCTTGACGTGTCCAGGCTCCTCTCTCGGCATGGCAGGTGCGATTCGCAGAAAAGCCACAGGTGACTGTGGCATCGTTGCCACCCGGAGGATGTTTGACTGCGACCTGCCGCTGTGGTATCAAGCGGGGCCATGAGCGGGCAACTGAGGGATCGAGTCGAAGGAGAGGCGAACCGGATCCTCCGCGATCGCGTCGAGCGCCTGCGCCTCGCCTTCGAAGAGCTTCTGGCTTCCGTGGCCGAACCCCTTGCGTTCCCGCTGACGCCGGGCGAGTGGGGCGCTGCGGCCGGCGCGGCGAGCATGCAGGTGCTGCGGGACGCCGTCGAGTCGATCTCGAGGCGCGAGTCGCAGCGCGAGATCCTGTCGGGGCTGATCGACTCCGCCGCGGCGTTCTACCCGAGAGTGGCCCTGTTCATTGTCAAGGGAGAGACGCTCGCCGGCTGGGCCGGCCTGGGATTCCTCGGCGAAGGGGGCTTTCGGAGCGAGCAGCTGGCGAAGGTTTCCCTGAACGCCTCCGGCACGCACATCCTGGCGCGAGCCGTCTCGGGCCATGCCGCGGTCCGTTCCGGACCGCAGGGGGCCGGCAGGGAGATCCAGTCGGCGCTGGGAGGCCTCTCCTCCGGAGACGCGTGCGCCGTCCCCGTCCTGGTCAGGGGCCGGCCGGTGGCCGTCCTGTTCGGGGACACGGGGACGGGGGCCGAGCGCGGCGATCCCCTGGGGTTCGAGGTCCTGGCGCGCATGGCGGGGCTGGCGATGGAGCGGCTGTCGATTCCGCCGCGTCGCTCCCGATCGACGGTCGTCGAGGCGGGCGGATCGATCGGTCAGGTCCCGGTCACCGCGATGACGGCGCCCGGGGCGCCGGCCCCGCCGGAGGAGGCGGAGATGCAGGCGATCCTCTCGGACCTCGGCGGGAGCCTGCGAAGCTCTTCGGCGGACGACGGTCTGAGCGACGAGGACCGCCGCCGCCAGGCGGATGCCCGGCGCTTCGCCCATCTGCTGGTGTCGGAGCTCCTCCTGTACAACGAGCCCGCGGTCGTCCAGGGGCGCCGGCACCACGATCTCTACGCGCGTCTTCAGACCGAGATCGAGCGCAGCCGCCAGGCCTTCGCCTCGCGGTTCCCGGCGATGACCTCGGGGCCGAACGATTTCTTCAGGCAGGAGCTGGTCCGCCTGCTGGCGCAGGGGGATCCGGCGCTGCTCGGCAACTGAGGCCGGAGCGCGGGGGCCTCAGGACGGGGCGCGCGCTCCCAGCGCGGCCAGAAGCTTCTGGTGCAGTCCCCCGAACGCCCCGTTGGACATCACCAGGACCACGTCGCCGCTCTGCGCTTCCCGGGCGACCTGGGCGACGATGCCGTCGACCGTGGGGATGTAATCCGCCTCCTTGCGGCGGCCCTTGAGGTCGGCCAGCAGGCGCTCCACGGAAAACCGCTCCCCCTCCGGGGCGCGCTCGGGGTGATCGACCGCCGCCAGGACGATCCGGTCGGCGTCGTCGAAGCTGCGGGCGTACTCGTCCTGGAAGACGCTGCGTCGCGTGGTGTTCGTGCGCGGCTCGAAGACCGCCCAGAGCCTCCGGCCCGGATAGCGGTCGCGCGTCGCCTGCAGCGTCGCCCGGACCGCCGTCGGGTGGTGCGCAAAGTCGTCGATCACGACCACGCCGGCCGCGACCCCCCGCACCTCCTGGCGACGCTTCACGCCGGCGAACGAGGCCAGCCCCTGGGCGATCGCCTGCGCGCTCAGCCCGCGGGCGTGCGCCACGCCGATCACCCCGAGAATGTTGCGCAGGTTGTGCAACCCCGTGAGCGTCGCCTTGAAGACGCCGAACAGGACGCCGTCCAGGCTCACCTCGAATTCCATCCCCTCGGGCCCGCTGGATCGGACGTGGCCGCGCCAGCCGTCCCCCCGCCCGCAGCCGTACGGCACGGTGCGGCAGCGCGTCGAGGGAAGGACCTCGCGCACGTTGGCGTCGTCGGCGCAGTAGACCAGGAGCCCGTCGGGAGGAATCAGCTCGAGCAGCTTGCGGAACGCCTGCTTCACCGAGGCGAGGTCGGGGTACATCTCCGCGTGGTCGTACTCGACCGAGGTGAGGATGACGCTGCGCGGCCGGTAATGCAGGAACTTGGGCCCCTTGTCGAAGTAGGACGTCTCGTACTCGTCCCCCTCGATGACGAAGTCCTCGCCGCGCCCCAGGTTGTACGAGCGGCCGAGATCGATCAGGACCCCGCCGACCAGGAACGACGGGTCCCGGCCCGCTGCCGAGAGGACGAACGCCATGACGGCCGAGGTCGTCGTCTTGCCGTGGGTCCCCGCCACCACGATCGAGTGGCGTCCCTCGAGGAACAGCCGCCCCAGCGCCTGCGGCATGCTCAGGTACGGGATGCCCCGCTCGACCGCCGCCAGCGCCTCGGGGTTCTGGCGCGTGGCGATGTTCCCGACGATCACCAGGTCGGGGCGGTCGTCCAGGTGCGCGGGCTTGTACCCCTCGAGCACCCGGATGCCCTTGTCGCGGAGCATCGTGCTCATCGGCGGGTAGACCGCCTCGTCGGAGCCGCGCACCTCGGCGCCCGCGTCGACCAGGAGGCCGGCGAGAGAGCCCATGCCGGTGCCGCAGACGCCGATGAGATGGACGCGCTTGACCGGGAGGCTGTTCTGTGGCGGGACCATCGGGAGTCTCCCTCCGGGTTCCGCCGCATGGCGGCGACTTGGGACCGTGGGAGGAGGCGCTACTGGCCGCCCGCCGTCGTCACGTCCAGCGATTCGTCGGTGATCAGGGCGATCTTCTCGGCGCCGCCGGCCTTGATGGCGTCGATGACGTCGATGACGTACTGGTAGCCGATCTCGTTCTCCGACTGGAAGAAGACGACCTTCTCGCGCCGCCCCTTCATGAGGTCCTCGATCATCTTCTGGACCCCGTCCTTGCCGTTCGGGACCTCGTCACGATTCAGAAAGACCTTGGGATTGGTGTCGGGCCCCTTGACGCTGACGATCAGCTGGTCGGCGATGATGGTATCCGGCAAGGTCTGCGCTTCGGACTTGGGCGGAACCGACAGATCATGCGCCCGGCTGAGCATCGGGGTGACCACCATGAAGATGATCAGGAGGACCAGGACGATGTCCACGAACGGTGTGACGTTGATGTCCGACTTGACGCCCGAGGTACCGAGGTTCATCGACATGGCGGTGTCCTCTTACTCCTCCGATTCCTGGCCGGGGCTCTTCTCGGTCACCAGCGAGACCGTCTCGAACCCGGCCTGGTTCGTCTCGACCATCACCTTGCGCACGTCGCCGTACTTCATCTCGCGGTCGGCCTTGATCAGCACGCTCTTGTCGGACATGCGGTCGTGGATCTCGGTCATCTCGGCCTGGTACTGGTCCCGCGGGATCGGCTTCTTCTGGACGTAGACCGTCTGCTCGCCGTTCTTCTCGGTCTTGACGGCCACCACGATGGCGTGCGACTCGTCGTCCTCGTGCTTGGTGCTCTTCTTGGCGTACGGCAGGTTGACGGTGATCCCCTCCTGCAGCATCGGGGTGACCACCATGAAGATGATCAGGAGCACCAGGCAGATGTCAACGAACGGAGTGACGTTGATGTCCGAGTTGAGACCCGCCCCGCCCCCGACGTTCATCGACATTTACTTGGTCCCCTGGCTCGGGCTGCTCTGCCGCTTGAGGAAGAAATCGACCAGCTCGGAGGAGGAGTTCGCCATCTCGATGCCGAAGAACTCGACCTGTCCCTGGAAGTAGTTGAACATCCAGACCGCCGGGATCGCCACCGCGAGACCGACCGCCGTGGTGATCAGAGCCTCGGCGATGCCGGCCGAGACCGCGCCGATGCCGCCCGAGCCGGACGCCGCCATCCCGGTGAAGGCGTTGATGATGCCGACGACGGTGCCGAACAGGCCGACGAACGGGGCCGTGGCGCCGATGGTGGCCAGCCCGCCCAGGCCGCGCTTCATCTCCGCCGTGGTCAGGGCCGCGGCGCGCTCGACGGCGAGACGGACCGACTCGACCGCGTCGTGCGACGGCTCTTCCGACTTCTCGAACATGAACTGCTGCAGCCCGGCCGCCAGGACCTTGGCCAGGTGGCTCTTGCTGTATCGCTTGGAGGCCTCGACGGCCAGCTTGTAGTTCCCCTCGCGGAGCGCCTTGGTCGCCACCGGCAGGTACTCAATCGACTGTTTCTTCGCGGCCCGGAACAGCAGGAACCGCTCGATGAACAGCCCGAGCGAGTAGACCGACATGATGATCAGGAAGATGGCGACCGTCTTCGCCAGGAACCCCATCTGCATCCATATGTCCCATACCGAATGCCCCATCATGACCGCGAGCCCTCCTTGAGATGCGTTGTCGTCATTGCAGCACGAAATCGACGACGATCGTGAAGTACACGTCGACCGGCTTGCCGTTCTGCAGACCCGGCTTGTACTTCCACTGCTTCACCGCGGCGATGGCCGCCTCGTCGAAGCCGAACTTGGACCCGGGGGAGCGCAGCACCTGCACCTCCCCGACCGTGCCGTCCTTCCGGACCACCGCCTGCAGGATGACCTGCCCCTGGACCTTCGCCTTGCGGGCGATCTCGGGGTAGCTCGGCTTGGTCTTGGTGATCGGCTCGGGGTTGCTGACGCCGCCGATGCCGGCGTACAGGGGCTGCTCCAGCATGCCGCCGTCGACACCGCCGAGCATGCCGCCGAGGACGCCTCCGACGACGCCGCCGACGACACCGCCGACCACGCCCCCCTCGACGCCCCCCTCGACGCCGCCGTCCACGCCTTCGTCCTCACCCGCGTCCTCCTCGGGGGCGGTGATCGGCACCGGCTTCTCCTCGGGCACGAGCTTCGGCTGGACCAGCTCGGTCGGCTTCGGGATCTCCTTCGGCTTCACCTCGGTCGTCTTCTTGCGCCGCGCGGGAGGCGGCGGGGGCGGCGGCGGGGGCGGCGGCGCGGCGACGAACGAGATGGTGATCGGGGGCGGCTGGACCGACTCTACGGTCATGAATGACGCGATGATCAGGCCGCCGAAGACCACCGCGTGCAGGATCAGCGCCGTGGGGACGGTCAGCCAGCGCCGCGTCCTGCGCTTCTGCTTGGTGGAGAACACCATCGAGTCGAACAACGGATCACCCCTTCTTGGCCATCGCCTTCTTGCGCTGCTCGAGCGACAGCTTGACGTACTTGTCGGCTTCCTGGTTGAACTTGGCGAAGTCCTCGATGTTGCCGACCAGCTGGGCCGCCTTCGCCTTCTCGCGGAACAGGAGATTGATGTACGCCGACGCTTCGAAGTAGTTGTCCCGCAGGTCGGCGGCGCGCTTGAGGTAATCCAGGCCCATCTCGATCATCTCGTTGCGCTTGTCCATCTCCATCGTCGTACCGGCGTGGTACACCTTGTCCCAGCAGAGCACGCCGATGGTGTACAGGGCCTCCGGATTGTCCTTCTCGATCTCCGCCCGCTTCTTGTACCACTCGAGCGAGGACTCGAAGTCCCCCTTCTTCGCGTAGATCATCCCGAGGACCTGCGCGAGCCGGGCCGCCACCGCGGGGTCGCTGCCGCGCTCCT
>DATNEZ010000514.1:0-2025 GCA_035606645.1 Binatia bacterium | reverse complement strand
AAGGGCGGGATCTGCCGGATCGATTTCGAGGGGGGGCCGCGCCCGGGCGGCGGGCGCCTGGTGTTCCACCTCGCCCCGCGCATCCTGCGACGCCTGGGCGGGTCGGCGTAGGCGCCTGACCGGGTATCCGGCCGGGCTCCTGCGCTCCAGTTGTCACCTCCCGGTCACCCGCACGGCACGAGGTCGTCCGCACCCTCTTCCAGGATGGATCGTCCGTGGAGGTTCGGGCGTGTCGACCCTGTTCCACGATCGCGAGAGTCCCCGGTCCCACCTGAAGCGCTACCTGCTCGAAATCCGCGGATTCACCCCCCTCGATCGGGACCAGGAGCGCTCCCTCGGCGAGCGCCAGCGCGAGACGCGGGACGACGCCTCCTACCACGGTCTGGTCCAGGCCAACCTCGGCTTCGTGATCCAGACGGCCCGGCGGTACGCCGGCATGGGCCTGCCGCTCGACGATCTCGTGAGCGAGGGGAACGTCGGTCTGCTCCGGGCGGCTCGGAACTTCGACCCGTCCAGGGGGACCAAGTTCATCAGCTACGCCGTCTGGTGGATCCGGAAGGCGATCATCCATGCGCTCTCCGAGCAGGGGGCCGGAATCCGGCTGCCGCACACGCAGAGGCGGAAGATTCGCGCCGTCCTGGACATGGAGCGGCGGCTGGCGGGCGAGCTCGGGCGGCGCGCCGGCCGCGAGGAGATCGCCGGCCGCCTGCAGACCTCGACGGCGCGCATCGACCGGATCCTGCAGGTCAAGGCGTTCGAGGTCTCCTTCGAGGAGCCGGTCCGGGGCGGATCGGACCTCACGGTCCAGGAGTCGCTGGCGGACAGGAGCAAGCCCGACCCGCTGAGCGCCCTCATCCGGAGCGAGAGCCGGGCCAGGGTCCGCTCGGCGCTCGAGGGCCTGGGCGATCGCGAGCGCAGGGTCCTGGCACGGCGCTTCGGCCTGGAGGGGGAGCGCGCGCAGACGCTGCGCGAGCTGGGGACCGAGCTGGGGCTGTCTCCCGAGGCAATCCGGCTGATCGAGAAGCGGGCCACGAAGAAGATGCGGCGGGCCCTGGACCGGTCCAGGGGCTGCGCTCCGGACGCTACCCGCCGCCGCCCGCGCGTTCCTGGGCCCCGGGATGCCGCACGTCGCGCCCCTCGCACATGAAGATGACCATCTGGGCGATGTTGGTGGCGTGATCGGCGACCCGCTCCAGGTACTTGGCGATGAAGGTGATGCGCAGGGCGCGGCTGACGTTCTTCGGCTCCTCGATCATGTAGGTGAGCAGCTCGCGGAACAGCTGCACGTTCAGCTCGTCCACGGCCGAGTCGGCGCGCAGCACCTCGCGCGCCAGCTCCGGATCGCGCTTCACGAACGAGTCGAGCGCCTTCCCGACCATGCCCGAAGCCGCCGCGGACATGCGCGGGATGTCGATGTACGGCTTGAGTGGCGGCTCCTCGTTCAGCTCGATCGACCGCTCCGCGATGTTGACCGCCAGGTCGCCGATGCGCTCCAGGTCGGTGACGATCTTCAGCGCCGTGGCGATGAATCTCAAATCTGATGCCGCAGGCTGTCGAAGAGCGAGAAGGCTGAGGCAGAGGTGATCGATCTCCAGCTCTTCCGAGTCCACCGCGCGGTCCGAGGCGATGACGCGCTCCGCCAGGTCGGGCTCGCGGTCGAGGAGCGATCGCATGGCGGACCCGATCATCTCCTCGACCTTGCCGCCCAGGAGGAGGATCTTCTCCTTCAGGGACTGCAGCTCGCGCTCGTAGTGCCGGCTGGTATGCTCGGTCATCCGAACCGCCCCGTGATGTAGTCCTCCGTCCGCCTGTCGGCCGGAGTGGTGAATATAGTCTCCGTGGCGCCGAATTCCACCAATTCCCCCAGAAGCAGGAAACCGGTGAAGTCCGACGCGCGCGCCGCCTGCTGCATGTTGTGCGTGACCACCACGATGGTGTACCTGGACTTGAGCTCTTCCATCAGCTCCTCGATCTTCGCGGTGGCGATCGGGTCGAGGGCCGAACACGGCTCGTCCATCAGCAGGA
>DATNEZ010000115.1:0-8095 GCA_035606645.1 Binatia bacterium | reverse complement strand
CCTGAAGAACGGGTCACGACCACCGACACCGACCCGACGCCGGCGGACATAGACTTCGCCGTCGCGCTGGACAGCACCGGGCTCGATACGCTATGAAAACCTGGATGACTCACCGGAATCAGTAACCGGATCGTGGTGGAGGCGGCGGGAGTCGAACCCGCGTCCGAAACAGATCGGCGTGGGACATCTACGTGCGTAGCCACCTCGGCAGCTCTCGCCGGCCGCCACCCGAAGTGGCAAAGAAGCGGCCAACCAGCCCGGTCATTTTCGCCTCAGGGCTTCGGGCGGACCCCGGGGCTATCCCGCTGTGCGTCGCCCATCCAGGCCCCCGCGGGAGAAAGGACCCGGTGGACGGGCTGCGTTAAGCAGCCAGCGCTAACTGTGAGTTGGCGCTTGCTTTTGGTTCCACCTGTTTAGCGAGGAGTGGGCCTCGGCACGCTTTCCCAGCCTCAACAGTCCCGTCGAAACCGTTTCGCCCCCATCTCGTTCGGTGTGTCAAGCCTGGTTCGCCCGACCAATATAGCACCCGCCTTCGGAAGCGGTCAAGGAAACGCCCGCCTCCCAAGGAGTCTGCCGACAGGCATCTCCGACCCCTCTGTCGGGAATTTCCCGATTGCCGCCTTCTCCATCCCTCGTCCATACTCCGACCCACGCTCGCCGCAAAGCGGGACTGCAAAAAGGCACTCTTGTGAATCCTTCATGAAAGCAGACTCGGCTGAAAAGCGCGCCGGACGCGCCGCGCGGGCCGGCGCTTTTCCGGTCTTCCTCGTCTCGACAGTCCTTTTGCTCGGCCTCGCGGCGGCAACCGACGCCCTGGCGATCACGCTGCCGGCCGGTTTCGAGGACACCGAGCACGTCGGCGGTCTGGAAGAGCCGGTCGCCTTCGAGTGGGCGCCCAATGGCGACCTGTGGATCGTTCTCAAGCGGGGCGGCGTGCGGATTGTCAGGGCCGGCCAGGTGATCGACGCCGGGACCATCACGGTCCGGACCGACGACGAGCTGGGAATCGGCGGGCTTGCCCTCGACCCTGAGTTCGCGACGAACCATCATGTCTGGATCTACTACAGCGACCCGAGCGGCGAAGTGCGCGTGTCGCGGTTCACGGTAGTGGGCGACGCTCTCAGCGTGGAGACGATCATGCTGCGATACAACTTCGTTTCCACCTTGCACCACGCCGGCTGCCTGCGCTTCGACGCGGACAAGACCCTCTACATAAGCACCGGGGATGACTTTCGGTATTCGGCGACGTCGCAGAACCCCTTCGATCTGCGCGGCAAGATCCTTCGCATCAATCGCGACGGAACTCCCGCGGCCGGGAATCCTTTCCTCGGCGGGGGCGCCGATCCGCGTGTCTGGGCGCTCGGGCTCAGGAATCCCTGGCGGTTCAGTTTCCAGCCGGGCACCGGCACGATGTTCATAGCCGATGTCGGCCAGGCGGAGTGGGAGGAGCTGAACTTCGGGATGCCGGGGGCCAACTACGGCTGGTCGTTGATCGAGGGCTTCAGCGTCACCGGGTTACCGGGCTACGTCTATCCCGTCTACACCTATCGACACGAGAGCCACACCGGAAACTCGATCATCGGAGGCGACCATGCGAAACCCGGCGACCTGGCGCCGGAATACGAGGGGAACTATTTCTACGGGGACGAGGCCGATCTGGCGATCGGCCGTCTGGTCCTCGACGCCTCCAACAACGTCGTACAGGCCGAGACCTGGGCGACCGGCGTCGAACACCCCGTCGATCTGCATTTCGGACCGGACGGCGCGCTCTACTATGCCGCCTTCTTCCTCGGCAGCATCCGGAAGATCACTTTCGTCGGCGGCACCAACCACTCCCCCAAAGCCGCAGGAACCGCCACGCCTGTGAGCGGCCCGGCGCCGCTTCCGGTGTTCCTGGACGGAACGGCAAGCAGCGACCTCGATGGGGACCCGCTGACCTTCCTGTGGGACACCGGCAACGGGGCGCCGGGTCAGGGTCCGACTCTCACGCACATCTACGACGCCGGTGTCTACACCGCGCGGCTGACGGTGACCGATCCGTCCGACGCCTCCAACACGACCCCGGGGATACGGATCGTCTCCGGCAACCGGGCTCCTGCCGCCACGATCATCGCGCCCGCCGCCAACAGCCTCTACAACGCCGGCGACACGATCACCTATGCCGGACTGGGGACAGACCCTGAAGACGGCACGCTCGGGTGCGGACGGTTCACCTGGACGATCACTTTTCACCATCTCGGCCACGTCCACCCGCACCTGGGACCGATCCAGGGCATGTGCGGCGGATCGTTCACCGTGCCGCGGACGGGTGAGAATTCCGCTGCGACGTATTACGAGATCCGCCTCGACCTGGCCGACCTGGGGACGCCGCTCGGGGAGGCGGGAACGCTCACGAGCGTCGCCACCGTCAAGGTATCGCCGCGCACGGTCACCATGAACCTCGCGGCCTCCCCGAACCCGAACCTGTTTTTGACCCTCGACGGCACGCTGTTCGCCGCCCCGAAGGCGGTGACCGGCGTGGTCGGCTTCGATCGCGACATCGGCGCAACGAGCCAGACGGGATCCGACGGCCGGACGTACACCTTCTCCTCGTGGTCCGACGGCGGAGCGGCCACGCACACGATCCGTACCCCGGAGTCGGACACGACCTACACCGCCCAGTTCGCGTGCCACGTGATCGCCGAAGTACCCAATCTGATGATCTCCTCCGCCGGCGGCGGCCTGGTGACCCTGACCTGGGATTCCGTGAGCGACCTCTGCCTCGCCACGGGACCGGCGCGCTACCGCGTCTATGCGGCGACGACGGCAAGCCCGCAGGCGTCTCCCGGACAATTTCCGGCCGATCCCCCCTTTGCCCTCGTCGGCTCCGCCTCGGCGAATTTATTCACCTACGCTCCGGGAGCGGAGACCATCTTCTATCTCGTCGTCGCCGTGGGTAGCGACGGCCAGGACGGGCCTGCCGGACACTACCCCACCACCGTCAGCGGATCGGGTCTCGTCGGTCAATGGAAGCTCGATGACGGGAGCGGCACGAGCGCCGCCGATGCGTCGGGCGGCAACACCGGCACCCTCGTGAACGGCCCGACCTGGACAGCGGGGCACCTCGACGGCGCGCTCGCCTTCGACGGGCTGGACGATGAGGTGAACGTACCGCACGCCCCCGCCTTGAACGCCTATCCGCTGACCGTGGCCGCGTGGTTCAAGACCGGGATGACGACCGGCCTCGCAGGGATCGTCAACAAATACCCAGCCAGCTCCTTCAACGGCTACCAGATCTTCGTCCTCAACGGGAACCTCTGCGCCTGGTACATGAAGGATGGTTCCAACTACGTCTGGGACGGCTCCGGCTGCACCTTCAACGTTGCCGGCTATAACGACAACCAGTGGCACCACGTGGCGTTCGTGGTGGACGCGTCGGGAGGGAAACTGTTCGTCGATGGCCTCGAAAAAGGCAACCTGGCGTGGACCGGGACGGCCGGGGAAGCGACCACGACGGAGCCGCTGCGCATCGGCCGCTATCCGGGCGGCGGAGCCCAGTACTTCTCAGGGGTGGTGGACGACGTCCGCGTGTACAACAGGGCCCTGACCGCCCTCGACGTAGCTAACCTGTGGAGCAATGGGTCCCCGCCAGGCCCAGGGAGCCGGTCGACAGGGCGGCGCGCCGGGCTGTCGCGCTCTCAGGCCGCCTTCGCGTCCTGGTTGACGAGGGCCACGACGACCCCCAACAGCAGCATGCCGATGACGTCGTAGACGATCTGCTTGACGATCACGACTCCGGGCCACGGCTGCACGGCGTAATAAATAAGATACATCGGGATGCATATCAGGACCGCGACGGCCGCACCGAAGCGCAGTCCCTGCCCGATGGCCGGCTTCCCCGCCTCGCGCCCCTTCCTGTAGATCCATGTGAACCCGAGCGCCATGCAGACGTGCGCGAGGATCATGTAGCCGAAGTGGCCCTGCGCATCCGCCTCGGTCCGCATGAGGTTGGGCAGCTGGGCGTAATCGTCGTGCAGCATGACGCCGTGCACCACGAAGCCGATGAGCATGGAGACGACGAAGATCACCACCATCGAGATCCAGAACCGACCCCCCATTGGGCTCCTCCTTGGATTTGGTGTGACGCGTGGCCGCGGCAGGCGGCGCATCCTTTTACTCCAGCACTCCCCCGGCACGCAAGGGACGACGGGTCCCGCGGCTCGCAGAGCCGAAGTGTCGAGCCCTGCAACAGCGCCCGGTTCCCGGGCCGTCAAGTCGCTGGCACAGGGTTTTTCCGGGGCGGCAAGCATGGTTTTGACCACGTGCACGGCTATTGATTATCCGTCCCGCGGGGGCCAGATTGTACGTGTTACGGCGGCGTCCGGAGGGGGGCCGGGAGGCCCGCCTGCGTTTCCGGGAGGTCGTGAATGAGCTCGTGGCCGCCGCTTTCGTCGCTGACCCGCAAGGAGATTCTGGGGACTGGGGTGCTCGCCGCCGCGTACATCGTCGGCGGCAAGCTGGGCCTGCAGCTGGCCTCCGTGCACCCCAGCGCAACGGCGGTGTGGCCGCCGACCGGCATCGCGCTGGCCGGGCTCCTGCTTCTGGGGATCCGGGTCTGGCCGGTCATCTTTATATCCGCCTTCCTGGTCAACGTGACTACCGCCGGCACGATGGCGACCTGTCTCGGTATCGCGACAGGCAACACGCTCGAAGCGGTGGTCGGCGCGTGGCTGGTCAACCGGTTCGCCAGCGGCCGGCGCGCCTTCAACCGCACGCCGAACATCTTCCGCTTCGCGCTGTTCGGGGGGCTGGCCGGCACCTCGGTGAGCGCCACCATAGGCGTCACCAGCATCATCCTCGGCGGGCTCGCCCTGAGGGCCGACTTCTCTTCGATCTGGAGCACCTGGTGGCTGGGAGACGCCGCCGGCGCCTTGGTGGTCGCCCCGGCGATCCTCCTGTGGGCGCAGAACCCGCGCCTGACCTGGACGCGCATACAGGCGCTCGAATGCGTCGCGCTCCTGACCTGCCTGCTGGGCGCCGCGCAGGTGGTCTTCGGCGGGTTCCAGCCCTCCAATTCGACGCACTCTCCGGTCGATTTCTTCCTGATACCGATCTTCGTCTGGGGGGCGTTCCGGTTCGGGAAGCGCGGGGCGGCGATCGCCATCCTCCTGGTCTCGGCGGTCGCGATCCGCGGGACGCTCCACGGGCACGGCCCCTTCGCGACGCCCAACGTCAACCAGTCGCTCATGCTGCTGCAGGCGTTCATGGCGGTGACCGCGCTGACGTCGCAGATCCTGGCCGCCGAGGTCGCCGAGCGCCGCACCGTGGAGGAACGGCTGCGTCAGCTGGCCCGGACGGATCCCCTGACGGGGCTCGCCAACTATCGCCGGCTGACGGACGTGCTGGAGGCGGAGATTCGCCGCACCGGCCGCAGCCGGCGCTCCTTCGCCGTGCTGTTCTTCGACCTGGACGGGCTCAAGGAGGTCAACGATCGGCACGGTCACCTGGTCGGCAGCCGGGCGCTCATCCGGATGGCCGAGGCGATCCAGCGATCGTGCCGGGCGCTCGACACCGCCGCGCGATACGGAGGAGACGAGTTCGCGGTGGTGCTCCCGGAGGCCTCGGAAGAGGCCGCGCACCAAGTGGTGCGTCGCATCTGTGACCGGCTTGCGGCGGACGGTCAGCGCCCCTCCATCACCGCCAGCGTCGGCGTCGCCCTCTATCCCCGGGACGGCCGGACCAAGGAAGCGTTGCTGGGCGCCGCCGATCGTCTCCTCTACCAGGCCAAGGCCGACGGGCTCAGGAGCCCGGCGCCGCCTGCCCGGCGAATCGCCCGGAGCCGCCGCGCCTAGTCCATAGTGGCGCTCAGAGTGTGGAACCGAAGCGGAGGAGTTTGACGACCTGCCGGTCCATGCCCATCCATCTTCAAGGGTTACGCCAGGACGTCTCCCCTCCCTGGATCAAGGAATTCTCCACGAGTCACGGCGGCAGCGCGTTCGCGGACGGCCGGTTGTCCGCGGACGGCTGACGCCGGCGAACGGCTCCATGCACAAGCCATGGCTCCACACTCTCGGCGCCACTATGGTTAATCCACGGAACCAAGCGCTCCCGCCAGGCGTATCCTGCCTGAACCTTTTCGGGGATCGGGAGGAAGACCATGTCGAAGGCAGAGAGGCTCGCGCTGACGGTGACCGTTCTCGGACTTCTGGCCGTACCGGCGACCGCCGCCGCTCCCGAGGGGAGCGCCGCGGACGTCCTATCGAAAGTGAAGGAGGCGAGCGGAGGGAAGGCCTGGGACTCCGTGGTCACGATGCGGACGAAGGCGACCCTGGCCACCGGCGGGATGACCGGGCCGGTGGAGTCCTGGGACGACGTACGAACGGGACGCTTCACCGACACCGTGGAGATCGGCCCGATGTGGCAGGCGCAGGGATTCGACGGCACGATTCTCTGGCTGCAGGACACGTCCAGGCAGGCAAGGAAGGCCGAGGGAGGGGACGAGCGCGAAGGGGCGGCCAACGAAGCCTACCGCAGGAGTCTCGCCTATTTCTTCCCGGACCGCTGCCCGGCGACCCTCGAGGCGCCGGCGACGAAAGAGGAAGGCGGCCGGCCGTTCCGGGTCGTGCGCATCACCCCCAAGGGGGGACGCCCGTTCGACGCCTGGGTGGACGCGAAGACCTGGCTCATCGACCGCGTGGTCGAGAAGGCGGCGATCGAGACGCGCACGACGTTCCTGTCGGATTACCGCGAGGTCCAGGGCGTCAAGGTCCCCTTCGCCATCCGCAACACCAACGGCGAGACGAAGTACGACGAGATCGTCACGGTGCAGAGCGTCGAGCTCAACCTGCCGGTCGACGAGGCGCGGTTCCGCATGCCCGCCCCCCCTGCCGCCGACTTCCAGTTCGCGGACGCCTCCAGATCGACGGCCGTCCCGTTCGAGCTCATCAACAATCACATCTACCTGATGGTCGCGATCGACGGCAAGGGGCCGTTCCGCATGCTGTTCGACAGCGGTGGGGCCAACATCGTCACCCCCGGGCTGGCCCGGCAGATCGGCCTGAAGACCGAGGGGGCGCTGCAGGGACGCGGCGCCGGCGAGAAGTCGGAGGACGTGGCGTTTTCCAAGGTCGGCTCCCTCCAGGTCGGCGGCGTCACCGTGGCGAGCCAGGTGTTCGCCATCTATCCGCTCGATTCGCTCGCCCGCGCCGAGGGGATCGCGCAGTCTGGCGTCATCGGCTACGAAGTGCTCAAGCGCTTCACGGTGCTCGTCGACTACGAGAACAGCCGCCTGACGCTCACCGACCCGGCCGCCTTCGCCTACAAGGGACGGGGGACGGTCGTGCCGTTCCAGTTCAACGGCCATGTTCCCCAGGTCGACGGGGAGATCGACGGCATCCCGGGCAAGTTCGACATCGACACCGGCAGCCGCGCCTCGATCACGCTCCTGGGACCGTTCGCCGAGAAGCACAACCTCAAGGATCGCTACGCCGCCAAGGTCGAAGCGGTCACCGGCTGGGGCGTCGGCGGTGCGGCCCGCAGCCTCGTGGCCCGCGCCGGAACCCTGCGCCTGGGGTCGGTCCAGGTCGCATCCCCGGTCACCGAGCTGTCGCTGCAGAAGAAGGGGGCCTTCACCGATCCGTACGTCGCGGGGAACGTCGGCGCGGGCGTCCTGAAGCGCTTCAACATCGTCTTCGACTACGCCAACCAGAAGCTGATCTTCGAGCCGAACGCCCTGGGGTCGAAGCCCGACGTCTTCGATCGATCCGGGATGTGGCTGAACCAGTCCGAGTCGGGGTTCGAGGTGATCGACGTCGTCCCCGGAGGCCCGGCCGCGCAGGCGGCCCTGCGCACGGGGGATCGCATCCTGGCCGTGGACGGGAAGAAGGCGAGCGAGCTGGACCTGCCGGGGATCCGCGGGCGGTTCAAGAGCGAGCCGGCCGGGACGCAGGTCCGCCTCACGGTCCGCTCGGGGGACGCCACGCGCGACGTCGTCCTGACCCTCAAGGAGCTGGTCTGACGCTGCGTCCCGACTGACCTTCCGTTCTCAGAACTCCCAGCGCGCCGCCAGCCGGAACGACCGGGGGACCTGGTACTGGATCGCCTTGAGGAAATCCGG
>DATNEZ010000486.1:0-6611 GCA_035606645.1 Binatia bacterium | reverse complement strand
TCGACGACGCGGCCGCCACCCCTCCTCCCGGACCGCCGCAGGTCAAAGGCTTTGTCGGCGCGAAGGAGAAGACCGCCACGTCGCCGCGCGAGCCGACCGGCCTCCCCGCGATGGCGGCCCCGATCGACTGCGCGCAGTCCTCGACGTTCCGGATGCCGCGAGCCTTGAACGGTTCGACGGGGACCGGTACGCCGAACGGGTGAACGAGGACGGCGGCCGCGACGCCGCCCCTCGCGCGCCGCTCCAGGTCCTCGATCGACAGCGCGAGGGTCCCGGGATCGATGTCGCACACCAGGGGGACGGCGGGGACGGCGCGCACCGCGTGCAGCAGGGCGGCGCAGGCATAGCTGGGCAGGGCGACCCGCTCGCGCGGCGTCACCCCGATCGCCCGCAGCGACAGGGTCAGCGCCATGGTTCCGGACGACAGGAGGACCGCGCCTCTCGAGCCGGCCAGGGCCGCGAGCCGGGTCGCGGCCTCCGCGGCTTCCGCCCCGGGCGCCAGCATGCCGGATCGCAGGACCCGGACGGCGGCCTCCTCCTCGGCCCGGCCGAGACAGGGGCGGGAGTGGGGGACCGGGGACTCCGCGGCCGGAGCCGCCAGGGCCCGGGGCATCAGCGTCTCCGCCCGCGCCGCGACGGCGCGCGCTGCGCCGCCTGCGATTCGGTGACGTTGATGAACAAGCGCAGCGGAGAGAACCCCTCGGCCCAGCGCACCCGCCCCTGGACGCCGCGGAAGTGGGCGGAGGCCTCGGCGATCTCGCAGATCGCCGTCCCCTCGATGCGGGTCTTCATGACCTGGCTCCGGTGCGTCTGGAGCGCTTTGATCTTCCGCCGGATCTCGTCGGCGATGTCGATGAACACGGTGGGGGTGAACTCCACGGTCGTCGGCCCTTCGTAGAACAGGACGTTGCGCGAATGGCGCGTCGCCGACACGGCGGCCCGCGCCACCTGGCGGTGGTCCTGGTGCGTGTCCTCGGGATAGTTGACGAAGATGAAGTCGGGCCGGACCGAGGCCAGCGTGCGCTCGATGCGATCGATCAGGTGGCGCACCGTCGGGAGCAGCGTGTCCCGGTAGCCGCCCCAGTGGACCCGCCGCGCGCCCAGGACCCGGGCCGCGGCCAGCTGCTCGCGCCGGCGGGTGCGGGCGTCGCCGCCCCGAGAGCCGTCGGTCATCACCAGGAGCTCGATGCGGGCCCCCTTCCCCGCGTACTTCATGAGCGTGCCGCCGCAGCCGAACTCGATGTCGTCCGGGTGGGCGCCGATCGCCAGGATGTTCATGCCGCCTCCCGCGTGGCGCGAATCCGCGCGATGCTGCCGGGCCCGCAATGGCAGACGAGATCCAGGGCCGAGAGGTGCGGCTCGAAGCCGGGATAGGACTGCGGGTACACGGGATGATGGAAGTCCTGGAACTCGACCGCGATCCCCGCCGCCCGCCAGGCTTCGAGGTTCATGTAGTCCGCCCCGCCCGCGCCGGCCAGGTATTCCGAGCAGCCGAAATGCCGGCAGAGCGCGATGAGCCTCTGGTCCGCCCCTTCCGGGAGCCCCGGCACCTCGGACGCGAGGACGATCGGCGTGCGCACCCCGAGGAGGTCGGCGAGAAACCGCACCGTCCGCGCGTTGAGATGGGCCAGGCTGGGATGGGTCTCGTCCAGGATCGCCTCGAGTCCCGGCAGGACGGCGGACCGATGGGGGGATCGGGCATAGTGGGTCCTCAGCGCCTCGCGGTGCTTGCGGCGCCACGTCGTCCCCCGGTCGTCGAGCGTGACCTCGCGGATCGACATCGGGAAGCGGTAGTGGACCGGGACCGTCAGCCACTGCCAGCCGTCGCGGGTCCTTATCCGGTTGCGGTTCTGCCATTCGTTCTTCTTGTACTGCACCACGTCGAGCAGGACGAACCGGTCGACCCGGTCCATCTTGTCGAAGTACCCCAGCCACGGCAGGTATTGCGGCTGGTGCGCCGCGAGCCTCATGCCCCCTCCCCCGCGCCCTCGGGCCGCACGACGAAGATCGGATTGCTGATCAGGCGATAGGGATACGCCCCCTCGACGTCCAGCCGGTACGACGTCGCGCCCGTGGCGTCGTCCTCGACCGTCGAGGAGAACGGAGGGGACGCCCGGCTGGACCAGATCACGCTGCCGCCGCGCACCAGGCGCGCCGTGACGGGCGCTCCGTCGCCGCCCGCCACCGCCAGGCGGAGGGTGACCGGTCCGCGGCAGCGCAGCGTCTCTCCGGCGACGGCGGACCCGTCCCCGTGGTCCGCGCTCCACGCCGTCAGGCTGAGCGGCGTTTTCCGATCGGGCGTCCAGCGGCCGTACATCCGGCCCGCCCTCATCGCCTCCAGCACTCCGGCGTGCGTGCGCGCGCGCACCTGCAGGACCGTCTGCAGGATGACGAGGTCGATCTCGCCGATGGCGCGGTGCTCGTCGAGCTCCGCCAGCGCGAACGGCGCGGTCCTGCGCCGGCCTTCGACGTGGTCGCGGAGCGCCCGGTCCCACAGCCCCCCGATCGGCACGAGCGATTTCACCCCCTCCGGCATGGCGCCGAAGCCGTCCGCCTCGGTCTTGACGACGAGGTCGCCGTAGGGCTCCGTCGCCAGCCGCACGCCGTGGACTTCCTTCTCGGCAGCCGCTTCGGGGTGGGCCCAGGCGACGAAGCCGCCGAGATCGTGGACGCGATCGACCAGGAGCCGGAAGGGCGCCTCGCCGGGGTCGTCGGCCACGGGGCTGTACGCCTCCACCTTGAACGGGAAGCCGAGGACCAGCACGAGGAGCGCCGCCGACGCCAGGAGGACCTCCCCGATCGGCGCGCGCCTGCGCCTCAGGACGAAGTTCTTCATCCGGGTCTCGCGGTACGACGGACGCAGTGCGCGCAAGACCGCCCATCCGAACGCCGCCGCCGGGAGGAGATAGACGAACGACCAGGCGGCGTACCCGCCGCCGGCGCGGTTGCCGGCGACCGGCAGGCTCCTCAGGGCGGAGGGATCCTCGACCCCGACGACCAGGGCGTGGCGGTGCCAGCCCTCCAGCCGGAGCGTGCGGGTCAGGAGCGAGCCGCTCCACCGGGCGTAGGGGCTGACCTCGATCCCCGGCAGGACCAGGATCCCCGTCTCCGCTTCGGCCGCGGCGAGGGTGCGCACGTAGGTCGCAATGCCGTTCGACACCACCGAGGGGCGGGACACCCCGATCCCCATGACGTTCCCGAACGGCCACGGCGCGTACTCCACCCTCTCCAGAAAATGATCGGTGACGACGAGGGCGTCGACCCCCGCGAGGCGCGCGGCGCGTGCCATCTCGAGCGGGGTGGCGAGCCCGTCGCTGAGCGTCGTGTGCAGGTGCACGACGGTCACGAGGTCCGAGAAGGCGGAGGAGGCGGCGGGAGCGGACGGCCCTTCGTTCGCAGCCCCGATCGCGGCGCGCGCGGAAAGCGCAGCCAGCGCCAGGCAGAGCGCGGCGCGGACCGGCAGGCCCGGCGAGCGCCTCCGGAGCGCGCCGCTCACCGGATCACCCTTCGGTAGAGGTTCAACAGGGCGTGGTTCATCCTGCCGGCGCCGAACGTCACGGCGCGGGCCCTGGCGCGGCGCGCGAAGCGGGCCGACAGGCCCTCGTCCGCCGCCAGCCGGACCAGGGCCGCGGCCAATCCCTCGGGATCGCCGGGTGGTACGAGGATGCCGGCCCCTCCCTCCTCCAGGACCTCGGGAATGCCGCCGACCGCCGTGCCGACGACCGGCACGCCGACCGCCATCGCCTCGACCAGGGCCCTTCCCATCCCCTCGTTCCGCGAAGCGAGCACGAAGAGGTCGAGGGCCGGCAGAAGGTCCTCGGGCCTGAGCCACGACCCATCGATCGTGACGCGATCCGCGACGCCCGCTTCGCGCGCGCGATCCAGGAGCCGGCCGCGCAGGGGACCGTCGCCGCCGACGACCAGGCGCAGCCGGGGCTGTGTTCTGGCCGCCAGGATGAACGCCTCCAGGAGCTCCCCGGCCCCCTTGACCGGCTCGAGACGGCAGAGCGTCCCGACCACGAAATCCCCGGGCGACAGGTTCCATCGCCGGCGGCATTCGCCGCGGCGCGCGCGCGCACGCCGGTAGGGGCGCAGGTCGATCCCGGATCGCACCACGGTGAAGTCGCCGGGTCGGCCGATGCGGCGGCACAGGTGCTCCTCAGCGCCGCGCCATGAGAGGGCGATCTGGCGGCTGGCCAGGGGGGCCAGGAGTCTCTCCGCCTGGATCACCAGCCAGGTGCCGATCGGTCCGTGGTAGCCGTAGAACAGGTGTCCGTGCGGCTGGTGCACCACCGGCGGGCGGCCGCCCAGGAAGGCGGCGACGCGCCCGAGGGCCCCGGCCTTCGACGTGTGCGTGTGCACGATGTCGAAGCGGCCGCGGCGCAGGATCCGGACGAGGGCCGCGAGGGACCGAAGGTCCTGGAGCGGCGCCGGCTCGCGCACCAGGGACGGGATCTCGAGGAACCTGATCCCGCGCTCGGCCAGGGCGGCAGGGAGAAGCGGGCTCGGGGTCGCGGAGGGTCCGAAGGCCAGGGTCACCCGGTGTCCGCGCCGCGCCGCCCCCATTGCCTGCAGCAGCGTGCAGTCGGCGGAGCCTCCCCGATCGAGCCGCGTGATGACGTGCAGGATGGCGAGACGGCGCGGGGCGACCCGAGGGCGGACAGGCTGGAAGGCCGCCCCCACGACGCTGTCCGTCGCGGCAGCCGGGTGGGACGCGAGGGCGCTCACCGGGCCTCCTGCTGCGGCAGCAGGGCCGCCACGACGGCCTCCGCCTGGGCCACGATCTCCCCGGGCTCGATCGAGCGGAGGCAGGTGTGATGCCAGCAGCGCCCCCTCTGGCAGGGAGAGCACGGCAGGTCCCGCCGCACCACGCGGTCGGCCGGTCCCCGCGGCGCGAAGCGCAGCGGATCGGTCGGGCCCATCACCGAGACGGTCGGCAGCCCGAGCGCCGACGCGACGTGGAGGGGCCCGGAGTTGTTTCCGACGAACAGGTCGCAGGCCGAGAAGACGGCCATCATCTCGCGCACGCCGAGCGGCCCCAAGGCCAGGGCGTCGGGCGTGGCGGCGCAGATGCGCTCCACGAGGTCCTGCTCGCCCGGTCCCGCCACCACGATGCACGCAGCGCCCATCTGCCCTGTCAGGGCGGTCACCAGCTCGGCGAAGCGCTCGGCGGGCCAGCGCTGGCTGGGGTAGTGCCCCCCGGGGTGGACGGCGACGCGCGGCGCCGCCGCCCCGAGTGCCGCCAGCCTTGCCTGCGCGTGTCCGCGCTCCTCCGGCGTGACGTGCAGCTCCGGCCGCCGATCCCCCGGCTTGATGCCGAGCGCTTCCATGAGGTCCCGGTTCAGGTCCACCACGTGCCGGCGCGGCCGGGCCCTGGGGCCTCGCAGGCTGAAGAAGGCCTGCCGCCCGAAGGCGCGGAATCCGGCGCGCAGCGGCGACCGCGTGGCGCGCGCCAGGCGCGCTCCCCGCAGGTCCTCGTCGGGCGTGAAATCGATGACCAGGTCGAACCGGCCGGCGAGATCGGCGGGCAGGCCCCGGCCGGAAAGCGCCACGCGGTGGTCGACAGCCGGATGCCCTTCGAGCAGCGCCAGCGGGGCGGCGGGAGCCAGGACGGTGATCCTGGCACGGTGGAAATGCTCGCGAAGGTCCGAGAGCGCCGGCGTGGTCAGCGCCATGTCCCCCAGCCGATCGCAGCGGATCGCCAGGATGCGGGAGATCCGGGACGGCGCCGGGAGGCGGCGCACCCGCCGCCGCAGGAGTCCCAGGGTCAGGAGGACGAACGCGCGCACGCCCAGCCAGGCGAGCCGGGCAGAGTACCGCAGGCGATCGGCGATCATCCGGTCGCGGGGGAGCCGGGGCTCGAGGCGCACGCGGGTCTCCGACGGGATCATCCCGACCTCCGGCAGAAGGCGACCATGGCGTCGGTCAGGAGACGGCGCGTCGCGAAGGACAGCAGGGCCGCGCAGGCGTCGACCGCCCGCTTGGGAAGGGTCAGCGCGCAGCGATCCGGCCGCAGCTCCACGGTGGTGAATCCCCGGCGCGCGAGGAAGGCGGACAGTGTGGGCGGGTCGAAGTGGCTGATGTGCGGCTCGCGCGCGCCGGCCTCGTAAAGCGGCAGCGGCCGGCCGCGCGCCACCCGGTACGCCGCCTGCATCGGCAGGTTGTCGAGGTTCGGCACGGCCACGACGAGCAGCCCGCCGGGACGCAGGCGGGCTCCACACGCGTCGATCATGGGCCCCGGCTCGACCAGGTGCTCGAGCACGTGCCACAGCGTGATGACGTCGAACGGGCCCTTGAGCACGCGCTCGCGCGCCAGGTCCCCGACCGCCACCGGGCGACCGAGACGCAGGGAGGACCGCCGCGCTCCCTCGGGGGAGAATTCGATCCCCTCGACGCGCCATCCCGCCTCGCGCGCCACGCTCAGGAAGAGTCCGTCGCCGCAGCCGACGTCGAGCAGGGTCCCGCGGCGCGAGCGGGCCTCGATGAGCCGCAGTCGCCGCCTCCAGAGCCGCAGCCGGGAGCGCTCCTCGCGCCCCTGCCACGGCTCGTAGTATTCGGGGCCGTACGATTCGTGCGCGGTGGCTTCGGGCGGGACGGGATCGATGTAGACC
>DATNEZ010000483.1:0-5082 GCA_035606645.1 Binatia bacterium | reverse complement strand
CCCCATCCTGAGGATGCCTCTGGATCAGGCCGAACTCTTCGGGCGTCAGCTTCCCCGGCTTGCTCAAGAGCTCCGGCGGCAGGACGCTCTTGCCGATGTCGTGCATCATCGACGCGAGCCCGAACTCCCGCAGCGCCCGGGCGTCCCCCCCCATCGCCTCGATCTGGACCACGGTCAGCAGGCAGACGTTGATGATGTGGGTGAAGGTGTAGGCGTGGTGCGCCTTGAGGGTCGTCAGGATCAGGAAGGGGGAGCGGTCCTGCACCATCTGCGAGGCCACCAGGCGCACGAACGACTCGGCGTCCTCCATGCTGATGCGGCGTCCGTCCTGCAGCGCCCCGACGGCGTCCTCGATGAAGGTCAGGGCGTTGTCGTAGGCCTCGGCCAGCTCGGGACCGGTCTCGTCGATGAGGGCCTTGCTCCTGTCCGCCTCGACCGGGTCGGCCAGGACCAGCCTGCCCGCCTCGATCGAGAGGATCCCTTCCTTCGCCATCATGTCCTGGAGCGACGTGCCGGCGAACCACTTGGCGTCCAGGATCATGAGCGACAGGAACCGGCGGAGCTGCTCGATGTCCAGGCCCCGCTTGAAGACGATCGTCTCGACGGCGCGTGACTTCAGGGACTCGACGAAGGGGGCGAGGTTCTCGGTCCCGTCGTCGAGCGGCTGTCCCCCGGCCATCAGTTTCTCGCCGACCAGGGCGAGTCGCCAGTCCTCGGTCCGGTCGAGCAGGCGCTCCAGGTAGAGCGCCAGGGTCCGCAGCGCCCGGGAGGCGATCGGGTGCTCGGGGGGGTACATCTTGCGCTGGCTGACGGCGGCGTTCAGGGCCCGCACCGCGGCGGTCGACAGGGCCTGGTCGTGCCCCTCGGGGGCCGTGGTGGCGATCTTCTCGGGCTCGGGCATGTCGGTCTCCTCAGTTGCGCGACGCCAGGCCGCCCATCGAGCGCTGGCCGATGATCTCGGCGCAGGTGCCTCTCACGGGGCCTCGCCACAGGCGCGCCCCCTCCTGGATGGCCGTCAAGGCCGTGGACGTGCCGATCTTCTCGAGGGCCCGCGCCGCCGCGACGCGCACCGTGTCGCCCGCCCAGGGGGGCAGCCACATGCCGCGCATCAGGATCGCCCGCAGGCGCGGCACCGATTCGTTGCCGCCAAGGGCGCCGAGCGTGGCGATCGCCTCCTTCAGCCTCTGATTGCCGCGCCCGAACAGGTCGACCCGCTCGGTCATCTCCAGGAAGGCCCCGATGGTGCGGCGCCGGTCGATGGCGGCGAGGGAGCGGAGCGCGACCTCGTACATCTCCGGATCGTCGAGGCATTCCCTCAGCAGCGCGAAGGCGCGCGGCCCGCCGATCTTCCCAAGGGCCGCGGCCGCGTCCCTTCGGACCCTCGGCTCGGCGTGCTTCAGGCACGGGGCGATGGACCCGATGGTCGACGGGTCGGCGATCTCTCCCAGGATCAGCAGGATGTTCCGGACCAGGTACCAGGAGGGATCGGTCAGCCGCTTGACCAGAGCCGGCACCGCCCCCTTCTGCCGGGCCGAGATGAATCCCAGGAACGGCTTGCGGATTTCCCAGTCCTCCTCTTCGGCGAGCCCCAGGAGGAGGCTCTCGACGCTGTGCTCGCCCATCGTCTCGAACGCCGCCGCCAGGGCGGCGTGATGCGCGGGCTTCATCTGGTGGAACGACTTGCGATAGCAGCGGACCAGCCCGTCGGCGGTCGCCCGGATCGCCTTCTGCGCGGCCTCGCGAACGAGCGGCGGGGGGGCGGCCGCGAGCACGGCGAGCACCGCCTCGGCCACGCTGCCGCACTCGGCGAACCAGTCCGGGGTCAGCTCCGCGGCGCGCTTCTCGATCTGGTCCAGGGCGACCCACTGCCGTGCCGGCTCGTGGTCGACCGCGACCAGGTCGCCGAACAGGAGCCAGGCCCGCCGCCTGACCCCCTCGGGGGTCAGGGCCTCCACGACCTCGGGCAGGGTCATGAGCTCCTGCTTGAGGGCCTCTTCCAGGGGCGGGGCGGACGCACCGATCATCTCGAGGAGTCCCTTGTACTCGCGGGAGATCCAGTCGTCCTGCGATTCCTTCAGCAGGTCTTCGACCGAGTCCCAGACGTCGGCGGGGGGCTTGTCGATGGCGCGCGCCGATCGGATGACCTCGAGGACGCTGGTCTTCTGCTGGTCGGTCACTCCGCGGTCGATGAGGACCTTGCGGATGACGCTGCCCAGCCGAGCGTTCACCCGCCCCTCCGACTGCACCATCGAGACGATCAGCTCCCCAAGGTTGTCCTCGGGGATGTTGGCGCGGATGGCGGTCCCCAGGTCGACGTCGGTCCCGGGCACCGGGATGCTCGCCCCGAGGATCTCCTTGCGTCCCTGCGGATCGATCGCCATCAGCGCCGCCGCCAGGTTCTGGGCCAGGGAGGTCAGCGCCTCGGGTTCGGCGCTTCCGACTTCGGCGGCGATGCGTTTCAGGGCCCCGGTCAGGATCCCGGCGCGGTCGGGTCCGGCGGCGGCGCAGATCTTCTGCAGGGAGGCCATGAGGTCCCAGGCCGCCTTGGCGTCCCCCGCCACGCGCCTTATCAGGTGCTGGCCGCCGGGGGGGGAGGGCCCGTCTCCGGCCAGGAACCGGGCGAGCAGGTCGCTCCAGGAGACGCTCGGGGGCTTCTCCGCCCCGGCCTCGGAGCTCGTTCCGGTCCGGGCCGATCGCAGGGCTTCCGCGGCGTCGAACTCCATCACCGTGATGCTGGCGAGGCGACGCTCCTCGAGGCACTTCGCGGGGCCGCCCCGCCCCCGCAGCGTCCCCGGGTCGAGGGCGATCACCTCGAGCAGCCCCTTGAGGTCGTCCGGCTCGACGGGGGACCTGAATCCCAGCGAGCTGACGCTCCGGCGGCTGAGGTAGGAGGCGAACCCCGCCAGGACACGGTCCCCCTCTTCGAGGACCGTGCGGTCGATCAGGAAGGCGGCGTCGGCCACGACGACGGTGAGGCTCTCGTGATCGGTCAGGGCTTCCTTCAGGAACACGGCCGCCTTGTCCAGCGCCGTCGACACGGTCGGGTGCTGGGCGGGGTAGAACGATATCGTCTTGGTCGCCGTGGCCAGTTGCTTGAGGGCCCGGATGAGTGGACCCGCGGCATCCGGGTTATTGGTCATCGGAGCCCCGGTTTCTACGTCGAGCGACCTTAATATGATGTTGGGAGGAGGGGAAAGCAAACCACCTGGAGGTTGGCGACGATGCAGATAAGTTGTGGTATTTCAGCAATTAACCACAATATCTCGCTGTGTCTCATGAGGACTGTATTGAGATTACGGAGACTTGGTGTTGCACGGGGTGGTCCCGTTCGCTTGACTGGGATCGCCCCGATCCACTACGATCTTGGTACGTTCAGGGGTCATTCATGATGATTCTCAGATGGTCCACCCTCCCGCTCCTGACCGACACGTAGCCGGCCTTTGAAAGCCGGCGACACCCCGACCTAAGCCAACAGGCCGCAGAGACAAGGTCGCTGTCACGGCTCACCGAGCCCGGGGAGATTCTTGTCTTTATTGCCATTCATGAAGCGGTGAAAGAGGTCCTCATGAAGAACAGCTTGAAGCGCGACGTCAGAGGGAAGAACGGGGTGGACGGCAACATCGTCTCCCTGTCCAGCCATCGCCTGGCTGCCGCCGGCAAAGGGGTGCCGAACGGCACGCGAAGAGGGGACCCCGCCCCTCCCGCCTCGGTGCGGGCGGCCCCGCGCACGGCGGACGACCTGCAGGACGCCCCCCAGGAGAAGCGGGTCGCGGCCCGCAAGAGCCTCAAGGCCGCGGCCAAGGCCAGGGCGAGGCGCGGCAGCCGGCGCATGAGCCCCGAGAAGGTCATCAAGGAGTCGCAGCACTGGCTGGACATCATCGCCCGGGCGGACAAGCTCCCCATGTCCCGGAAGAAGCGGGTGGTCAAGGAGACGGTCAAGTCGTTCGCCTCCTACTTCAACTCGGGCTTCCTCGAGTACCGCAAGTCGGTGGCGGAGGCGGAGCAGTACGCCGCCATCGAGTGGACCGGGGAGGGGAGCTACCTCGAGGACATCATGGGGCGGCGCTACATCGACTGCCTCGGCGGGTTCGGGATCTACAGCGCCGGCATCCGGCATCCCAAGATCGTCGAGGCGGTGCGCCGCCAGCTCGACCGGATGCCGCTGTCGAGCCAGGAGCTCCTCGATCCGCTGCGCGGCGCGCTGGCGGAGATCCTGGGGGAGATCGCCCCGGGCAATCTTCAGAAGTGCTTCTTCATCAACAACGGCACCGACGCGGTGGAAGGGGCCATGAAGCTGGCCCGCCTGTACACCGAGAAGTCCGGCTTCATCTCCACGATCCGCGGGTTCCACGGCAAGTCGTACGGCTCGTTGTCCCTCATGGGGAAGGCCGACTTCCGGGTGGCGTTCGAGCCGCTCCTGCAGGACGTCTATTTCGTCGAGTTCGGCGACGCCGACGAGGTCGAGTGGCAGCTCAAGAAGGCGCGCGACGTGGGTCTGGACATCGCCGCCGTGGTGGCCGAGCCGGTGCAGGGGGAGGCGGGGGCGATCGTGCCGCCCGACGACTACTGGCCGCGCCTCAGGGAAATCTGCGACGAGTACGACGTCCTTCTGATCGCCGACGAGGTGCAGACCGGCCTGGGCCGCACCGGAAAGATGTTCGGCGTCGACCACTGGGACGTCATCCCGGACATCATGTGCCTGGGGAAGGCCCTGGGGGGCGGCGTCATGCCCCTGTCGGCGTTCATCTCGACCCCCGAGATCTGGAAGGTCCTCGAGAAGAACCCGTTCCTGCACTCCTCGACCTTCGGAGGGAACCCCCTGGCCTGCGCGGCGGGGATCGCCGCCATCAACGTGACCCTGTCCGAGGACCTGCCCGGCCAGGCGGCGGAGGGGGGGGCGTACTTCCTGGCGGGGCTGCGCGACGTCCAGTCCCGGTTCCCCGAGCACATGGTGGACGTCCGCGGGAAGGGGCTCCTGATCGGCGTCGAGTTCGACACGACCGAGATCGGCTACGCCGTCGCCTCCGGTCTCTTCCGCCGGGGGGTGCTGGTGGCCGGGACGCTCCTGAACGCCAAGACGCT
>DATNEZ010000454.1:0-7244 GCA_035606645.1 Binatia bacterium | reverse complement strand
CTCCTTCCATCCACGCGCTACTACTACGCCGTCGGAACCGCGACCGCAATCCTGGCGGGCGGCCCGTCCTACACGTTCGTCACTCCCCCGCCGGCCGGGACCTCGGTGCCGACCCGCATCTGGGTGATCGGCGACTCCGGCACCGCCAATGCCAACGCGGCGGCGGTGCGGGATGCCTACGCCGGATTCGCCTCCGGGACCGACACGAATCTGTGGCTGATGCTCGGGGACAACGCGTACGAGTCGGGGACCGACCTGGAATTCCAGGCGGCGGTCTTCGACATGTACCCCGAGATGCTGCGCCAGTCGGTCTTGTGGCCGACGCTCGGCAACCACGACGGCATCACCGCCGATTCGGCGACCCTGACCGGGCCGTACTACAGCATGTTTTCGCTGCCGAGAAACGGCGAGGCCGGAGGGCTGCCATCCGGGACCGAGGCCTACTACTCGTTCGATTACGCGAACATCCATTTCATCTGCCTGGACTCCTACGAGACCAGCCGGGCGCCCGGCGGGGCGATGCTGACCTGGCTCCAGCAGGACATCCTCTCCACGAGCCAGCCCTGGATCATCGCCTTCTGGCACCACCCGCCGTACACCCACGGCTCGCACAACTCCGACTTCGAGATCGAGCACATCGAGATGCGGGAGAACGCCCTGCCGATCCTCGAGCAGGGAGGCGTCGACCTGGTCCTGGGAGGACACAGCCACTCGTACGAACGGTCGTTCCTCCTCGACGGGCATTACGGGGACTCGACCACGTTCGACGACACGATGAAGAAGGACGGCGGAGACGGCCGCGTCGACGGAAACGGGCCGTACGGCAAGCCGACGCCGGGTCCCGCCGCGCACGAGGGGGCCGTGTACGTCGTGGCCGGCAGCTCCGGGCAGATAAGCGGCGGACTGCTGAACCACGCGGCGATGTACCTGTCCCTGAACACGCTCGGCTCGCTGGTGCTCGACGTCGGCGGACTGAGGCTCGACGCGGGGTTCCTGGACTCGGGCGGCGCCTTGCGGGACCACTTCACCATCCTCAAGGGCTTCTCGACTCCCCCCACGGCCGATTTCACGGCCACCCCGACGTCGGGCGTCGTTCCGCTCGCGGTCCAGTTCACCGATCGGTCGACGCGCCAGCCGGCCGCGTGGGCCTGGGACTTCGACGACGATGGAACCGTCGACAGCGTGGCGCAGAACCCGACCCACACGTACGCCCTGCCGGGCCTGTTCAGCGTGCGGCTGACGGCCTCGAACGGCGGGGGCCCCGGCGCCACGGTCCAGCCCGACATCGTCTGCGCGATCTCGGCGGACGGCCTCTCCGACGCGGACGGCGACGCCGTTGCCGATGGCGCGGACGACTGCCCGTGCGACACGAACGCCGGCCAGGCGGACACCGATCAGGATGCGATCGGGGACGCCTGCGACGCCTGTCCCCTGGACCCTCTCGACGATGCCGACGGGGACGGTGTGTGCGGCGACCAGGACACCTGCCCCACCGTCTCGAACCCGTCCCAGGATCCGGAGCCGTGCAGCCTGGATGTGGAGGAGATCGTCGCGCGGTTCGGAGGGGCTAACCTGCGGGGCACGGTACTCGTGACCTGGAGCACGACCCACGAGGTGGATGTCGCCCACTTCAACGTGGTCGTCGTCGACCGCGAGGGGCAGCGGGTCCAGCTGAACGCCGCGCCGATCCCCTGCACCGTCTGCACCGGCGGGGCGGGAAGCGACTACGCCTTCACCTTCGCGAAGCGCCTTGGAATGGCCGGCATCTACGTCGAGGCGGTCCGCGGCGGCGGGGCGATCGAGACGTTCGGCCCGGCACGGCGGTTCCGGCCCTCCCCGTCACCGGCCTCCAATCACTCCGGAAATTGACTTCGCGGGAACCATCAGGAAGTCCTCGGTGACGGTGATGCCGATCCGCTCGCTGCCGACCAGTCCGCAGAGCGGCGCCTGGTCCGAAAGGGGCCAGTCGCCGTAGCCCGGCGCATGGCGCTTCGTCGCGGAGAGCCCCTCGCCCGACAGGATGCGGGCGGCGATCGTCTCGACCTCGAGCCCCAGGGCGATGGCGGCGCTTGAGGCGTAGGCGTCGGCCAGGAGCCCCCGGGTCATCTCCCCCTTCTCCATCACCTCGTGGATCCAGGCGTCCGCTTCCGCGCCGATGGTGGCCGCGAACAGAACCGCCCGGCGGCACCCGGCCAGCCGCTCGTGCAGCGAGCGGCTCGACGCCCGCAGGGTCGCTGCCAGGAGGGTCACCCCCGGCTCGGGCGAGGCGGCGTCGAACAGGCCGTAGCTCGCCCGCGGCCGGAGGAGCGCCCGCCCCTGCTCCATGATCCCGTCGATGAGCCGGCCGGTCTTCTCGGGCACCTGGTCCGGGCGGCGGTAGCCGAGGCGCATGAGGACCATGGGCCGCGGCACCGTGACCGGGATGGGATCGGCGATCTGGATGGGAGACATGTCGTCGCGCGCGAGGAGGGCCGGGCGCCTCAGCCGGCGAAGGCCGGGATCGCCTCCATGCCGAACTCCTTCGACTCGCGCAGGACGATCTTGTCGAGCTCCTTGACCTTGTCCTCGGCCAGGTGGAACGGCTCCATGGCGAGCAGCTCCTTCACCCGGGCCTGGGCGCGCTGGTAGTCGGTGGGGCCGCCGCCCCCCTGCGGGGCGGAGCTGCGGTCGACCACCTTGCCGGGCATGTACCCCTCTTCCTTGAAGAGCTTGAGGGTGGTCGGGTGGCCGAGGAAGTGGCCCGCCTTCACCGCGTCCGGCAGGAAGTCGATCGCCATCTTCTCGTGCCGGTGCTGGATCCCGTCGATCAGACGGTACGCCATGCCGCACAGCTCGTTGTCGATCACCAGCTTCTCGAGGCTCTGGCAGGTGATGAAGTCCAGGATGCCGACCCCCGAGACGATGTTCACCCCGGCCAGCGCCGCGAACATCACCCCCATGCCGGACTCGTAACCCGCCTGCGCGTCCACCAGCTTGGAGTCGGACAGGCCCATGTACGAGTGGATCGGGAACCCGAACGACTTGCCGATCTGCGCGTAGGCGCAGTCGATCATGTAGGTCTCGAGCGACCCGAACGGCGTCTGGCCGGCACGCATGTCCATCAGGCACGGCGCGCCGCCGTAGACCACCGGCGCCCCCTTGCGGACCGCCTGCGCCAGCGCGATCCCCGCCAGGTTCTCGGCCGTGTGGACGACCAGGGTGCCGGAGAACGTCACCGGTCCGGTCGCGCCGGTCAGGGGGACCGAGATGATCTCCGAGGGGAGGTTGTGCTTGGCGCATTCCATGATGCTCTCGGAGGTCAGGATGCTCCAGCGCAGGGGGGACGACGGGCAGGCGTCGAAGATGGCCAGGGGCTTCTCGGCCGCCTCCTTCGCCGAGCCCCGGATGACGCTCAGGATCTCGAGCGTCGCCGGGAACGACTCCTCGCGGAACAGCCCCGTGATGACCGGCTTGTTGCAGTTCTGCACCGACAGGTAGAGACGGTAGAAGTCCGAGATCTCCATCGGCACGTCGGAAGGCACGAGCGAGGTCGACGCGGCGCGGATGTGAGGCAGCTGCTGCACCAGCCGCGACAGGCGGATGTAGTCGGCCGACGTCGAGGGGTGCGTGTGGCCGTCCGTCTCGAGCATCTTGATCGCCGCCGATCCGGGATCGTAGGTGACGTTGTCCCCCCCGACTTCGATCGAGGCGTCGCCCGTGACGTTCCAGATCTTGAACGACTTCGGCGCCGTCTGGATCGCCTTCTCGATGAAGTCGCGGCTCAGCCAGGCCCGCTCCGTCGCCTTGTCGATGCGCTGGCCGTGCTCGCCGAGGAGGGCCAGCGCCTTCGGGTGCTCGAACTGCAGGCCGACGGTCTCCAGGACATCGAACGCCTCGTCGACGATCCGGTCGATCATCTCCTTGGAGAGCATCTGGATGCGGGGCCTGAAGGTAGGGACGAGGCTCAAGGATGGTCCTCCCGGGTGGCGGCGCAGGCGGCGCCGGGCTTTACGGCCTGGCTGAGCGCGGCGATGAACTCGGGCGTGGTGCCGCAGCAGCCGCCGAAGACGTTCACGCCGATGGCGGCGATCGTGCGCGCGTCGGTCACGAACTCTTCCACCGTCTGCTTGTAGGCCATGGACTCTTTCTCGAGGATCGGCTTCCCCCGGTTCGGCTGGACGATGATCGGAAGGTTCGTGCTGTCGCGCAGCAGGCGCGCGAGATCGATGAACACCGGGCTGCCGTGCGAGCAGTTGCTCCCCACGATGTCCGCCCCGTTGTCCTCGAGCACCTTGATGCAGTGCGGCACCGTCTCCCCCATCAGGGTGAAGAAGCCGCGCGGGTTTCGATCGAACGTCATGCAGACCGCGACCGGCAGCGACGACCGCTTCTTCGCCGCGCGCAGGGCGCAGAGCGCCTCTTCGAGGGAGTACATCGTCTCGATGGAGATCAGGTCGACCCCCCCGTCGACGAGCCCCTCCACCTGCGCCTCGAACGAGGCGTCGAACTCCTCGCGCGTGAATTCCCCCATCGGCTTCATGAACTTGCCGATCGGGCCGATGTCCCCCGCCGCGTAGCGGTCCTCGGGGCAGAGCTCCTTCAGCGCCTTCGCGGCCAGGAAGTTGGCGTCGTAGGTACGGTCCTGCAGGTCGCGCTCCGACAGCTTGATCGGCGTGCCGCCGAAGGTGTTGGTCTGCACGACGTCCGATCCGGCCTCGTAGTAGCCGCGGTAGACGGCGTTGACCACCTCCGGCTTCTCCCAGTTCCAGGGCTCCGGCGACTCCCCGTCGAGCAGTCCGGCGGCGAACAGCATGGTCCCCATGGCTCCGTCGTAGACGACGAGGCGCTTCTTCACCAGGTCGCGGATGTCCGGCTTCATTCCCTATCCCGTCATGTGAAACGACGTGCCAGCGAGAGCTTATTCTAACGCAGCCGACGCCGCCCCGCGAGCCCATTTGCGCCCCTCTCCCATGCACCCGATTCAGTCACGCGCGGGGTCCGCAATGGCCGGGACAGGGGCTTCGAGGGGGCCCATCCGGTCCTCCTCGGCCGGGTCGGTCATGGCGAGAATGAAGGCGGCTCCGATGACGAGCGCGGCGCCTCCCCACTGCAGGGGCCGCAGCCTCTCGTCGAGCAGGAGGGCGGCGAGGACGAGCGTCCCGAGCGGCTCGAAGGTGCTGAGGACCGATGCGACCTGGGGACCGACCCGCTTCAGCCCCGCCAGGAACAGGACGAAACCGAAGACCGTCGACGACAGGACGAGCCCCGCGAGGCTCCCCCAGGCCGCCGCGGTCCGGGGCCAGAGGAACCCTCCGCCGTGGATCAGGGTCGCCACGCCGAACGAGAGCGTGGCCCCGCTGATGATGTAGGCGCCCGAGACCGCCCCGGGGATGCCGGGCGTCAACCGGTGAAGCCAGATCTGGAACGCCGCGTACCAGAGTCCCGAAAGGACCGCGAGCGCCGCTCCCGTGGGATCGACGTCGCCGCCGATGCGGCCGGCGCACAGCCACACCCCCAGCATCGCCAGGGCGATCGCCGCCAGGCGGGACGTCGCGGGGCGCCTCCTGGTGATCCCCCACAGCATGAGGGCGAGAAAGGCGGGGCAGGTATACAGGAGCACCTCCGACAGCCCGGCCGGGATCCGTCTCAGCGCCAGGAAGAAGAGCGCGGACTGCCCCGAGTAGCCCGCGATTCCCCAGATCACGAGCGCCGTCCGGCCCCGCCGCGGGACGCGGAAGCACGCCCGCCGGTACTCCGGCGAGGCCAGGACCCAGAGCCAGAGGACCGCGGCGGCGAACAGGTAGCGCGACGCCAGGAGGGGCAGGAGCGGCAGGCCCTGGGCCAGGGCGTACTTGCCGAAGATCGACAGGAGCGAATAGCAGAACGCCGAGGCGATGATGAGCGCGAAGCCGCGCAGATCGGGGGACGACCTCGAACGCGTTCCGGTCCCTGACGGCACGGCCTTTCTCCCTGGGAGCGTGTGCGAGGCCGCCGCCTCCGGCCGGCCGAAGCGGCGAATTATAGTCGTGATATCGTCAACGCGATGGGGACCGCGGCCGGTGTGGGGATTTCCGGAGAGACCGACGCGCGCGCGGCGGCGCACGGCGCGGCGAGCCAGGCGCTCGAGGGCTGCGGCTCCGCGAAGGCCGACTGGGGCCTGGTCTTCATCACCTCGCCGCACCGGCCCCACTTCGCCGCCATGCTCGCCGAGATCCAGAAGACGCTCGGCACCGAGTTCCTCGCGGGCTGCAGCGCCTCGGGCGTCCTGGCCGGATCGGAGGAGATCGAAGGACGACCCGGCGCGGTGGTTCTGGCGGCGCGCTCGGACCGCCTGAGCGGAGAGACCCTGTACGCCCCCATCGGGGACGACGATCCGCGCGCCGCTGCCCGGGAGATCGGGCGCCAGATCCAGGGCCGGCCCGGCGGTCTCCTCGTCCTGATGCCCGATCCGCTCGCCGCCCGGCCCGACCACCTTCTGCACGAGATCGGCCGCGCCGCGCCGGGTCGCGAGGCGGTGGGAGCGGCGGCTTCGGGCGATCCGGCCCTGCGCGGGACGTTCCAGTTCTACGGCCGCAACGTCGCGAGCCGGGCGCTCGCCGGGCTCCACCTGTCGGGGGCGCTGCGCCGCGCCATCGGAGTCACGCAGGGGTGCCAGCCGCTCGGGCCGATGGGGCGCATCACCGCAGGCGACGGCAACGTCATCCTGGAGATCGATTCCCGCCCGGCGCTCGAGGTCCTGAGGGCTCGCCTGCCTCCGCTCCTGGCCGGATCGATCGAGCGGCTCGCGGGGCACCTGTTCGTCGGCCTGCCGCCCGACCCGAACCAGGAGACCATCGGTCCCGGCGAGTACCTGGTGCGCCAGCTCATCGGCATCGACGCCGCGCGGGGTGCTCTGGTGATCGCCGCCACGGTGCGGGAGGGAGAGCCGGTCCATTTCGTCCTGCGCGAGGCGCACGCCGCCCGCGAGGACCTGAAGGAGATGCTCCGGCCCCTCGCGGCCGAGGCGGCCGCCGACCGGTTCCATTTCGGGCTGTACTTCAACTGCGCCGCGCGGGGCTCGTCCCTGTACGGCATGCCGGGGATCGATACCGCCTACATCTCGTCCGCCCTCGGCAGCCTGCCGATCGCCGGCTTCTTCGGCAATGCGGAGATCGCCCCCCTGCGGGGCGAGAACCGCCTGTTCACCCATACCGGCGTCCTCGCTCTCATCGGCGAGGACCCCGTCGTATAATGACGGGGCCCGCCCGGCCTGCCGTCCGGTGACA
>DATNEZ010000440.1:0-3976 GCA_035606645.1 Binatia bacterium | reverse complement strand
CACGAAGGCCAGGACTGCGTTGCGTACCATCGTTGCTTTTTTGAGAGTCATCGTCTCGGTCTCCTCGGTTAGAACAGCCGGGGCAGTGGCGGAAGGATCGGGGGTGGCACCGACGCGCCGCCGGAGCCGATTCCCGCCCTGGCGGACGCAATCACCACGTCCGCGACACCGTCCACCACAAGATGCAGGGCGTTGACCGTCGTTCCCGCCGGCGACGCGACCTGCTCGTTGAGGACCAGCCGGCCCCCGAACAGCGGCACCACCTGGTTCGGTGCGCCGCTCACTGCGACCGGCATGCCGTTGACCGACAGGCCGTCGAGCTCCGACGTGCCGACGGGGGCGCTCCCTTGCGTGGCGACCGCCCTGGCCATGACGAAGGCGGCGGACACGGAGTTGCCCGCGACCGACAGGGCCAGATCGGCGAGCGACGACTCGGACGCCACGGAGGGCTGCGGCGCGTCGGTCGAGCTCCCCGTGGCGGCGTGCAGGACACCGGCGCTGCCGAGGGACAGGATGCCGGCCGTCGTCTCCGACGCGTCACGCAGGTCCTGCGCGTCGGCCAGTGGCCCCGTGTCGGCGAGCGCCGTGCTCATGCCCAGGACGCTCGCCCGGATCGCCGTCGCCGCGCCGTCGACGGTCTGCGCCGTCGCGGCCGCGGGCCATGCGGCCAGAAGCGCCGCCGTCATGACGAGCACCGCGGGCCTGGCGAGCGCCGCCAGCCTGCGAAGTCCGTTCGTTCCGTGGTTCATGCTGACCTCCTTCTGAAAGAACTGCGTTTCGGAACCGGACCCAACGTTCACGTGCGAGGGTACGACCGCGCGGAGCCGCGGAACATCTGGTCGATCCCGCAAGCCACGCGGGGGAAATCATCGGGAAGGTGCGGGGGTGTTTTCGGGAACGCCCTGCTGGACGCGGGCCGCGGCCCCGGGGAGGCGAGGGGGGTTTCCCCGGGGCCGGGTCCGCGGAACATCGCCCGCGTACCGCGGGCGCCTGTCAGTGCTCGTTCCTGGTCACGGAAATCTCGGACCGGACCGCCGGTGCGGGTCTCCCCCCATGCCGAGCGGGGCGACCCGGGAACGCATCCTGTGCCCCCGGCCCGCGCCGTGCCGCGGCTGGATGCGCGGCAGGAGCGCCATGCCGCCGCGGGCCGGAACGGAGTCCGCCGACTCGCGCGCGCCGTCGACGCCGCCCGTGAGGACGGCCCGGACGGTGTCCAGCAGGATGCGCACGTCCAGCCAGACGGAGCGATGCTTGATGTAGTACAGGTCGTAGCGCATCTTCTCCGTCTCCTCCTCGAGGTCGTTCGCGTAGCCGTAGCGGACCTGGGCCCACCCGGTCACGCCGGGGCGGACGGAGGAGCGCAGCCGGTAGTACGGCACGGTGCGGGAGAAGAGCTCGCAGTTCGGCAGCGGCTGCGGGCGGGGCCCGATCAGGTTCATGTCGCCGCGCAGGACGTTGACGAACTGCGGCAGCTCGTCCAGCCGGAAGCGTCGCAGCCAGCCGCCGATCCGGGTGATGCGATCGCCGTTGTCCCGCGCCCACAGGGTCGTCGGCCCGTCCGGGGCGTGCATGGTCCGGAACTTCAAGAGACGGAACGTCCTGCCGCGGAGGCCGGCCCGCTCCTGGACGAACAGGATCGGACCGGACGAGTCCAGCCGGATGGCGAGCGCGATCAGGACCAGGAGCGGCGCCAGGAGGACCAGGGCCGCAACCGCCAGGGCGACGCCGAGGGCGCGCGCCACGGCATCGTGCAGGCGGCGGCTCCGGAACTCGCTCGAGAAGGCGAGCGATCCGGGAGTGACCGCCTCGATGGCGATCTTCCCGGTGAGGCGCTCCAGGACGTCGGTCGCCTCCTCCACGGCGACGCCGCGCACGCGGGCGTCGAGCAGGCTCTCGACGGGAAGCCGTCCGCGCCGATCGCGCAGGGCCACGATCACGCGCCCCGGCGCTGCGCGGCGCAGCACCTCGTCGAGGTCGGCGAGCCCTCCGAGCACCGGGGAGCCGAAGGCGCGGGGCGCGGCGTCCGAAGACTCGGCGACCACTCCGACGACCGCCTCGCGACAGCCGGGCCGCGCGGCGATCTCGCGCGCCACCGTGCGGGCCATGGGGCCCGTGCCGAGGATCACCGTGCGCCGGGCCAGCGGCCGGAGGGCGGCCGCGGCCCGGAGCAGGGCGACCAGGCCGGTCATGCGGCGCACCGCGCCGCGTCCCGGCCCGTCTTCGATTCTCTCTTCGCGTCTCTCTTCGACCCGTTCATGGTCCCGTCCGTCCCTCACGCGAGCGCGTCGTCGGATGGTTCCGCATCGACGCATACAGTTGTACGCGCGAGGAAAGGCCCGCACAATCGGTGGAATCCTCAATCGCACCGTGGGGAACGCCCGACGGTTTCTTCGGTGAAGGCCTTAGGGGGAATCGGGGGGGGAGACGGACCGGCGGCCCGGCGCGGGACTCAGACGGGGGCGCGCTCCCAGGTGACGCGCTGGCGCCCGGTCAGGACCCGGAGAAACGCGACCGCGGTCGCCCAGTTCAGCAGGCAGACCGTGTACGGCACGGCCAGGAGGGCGCCTCCGCGTCCCGCGCCCGCGAGCGCTCCGAGAAGCGCCGCGGCATAGAACAGTCCCTGCGCGACGAGAGTGCCCGCATAGAAAGGCCGTCCGGCGAGCAGGAGGTTCGATCCCAGGATCGCCGCGAGCAGGACGGGACCGAGGAGACGGATCCCTTTGTGCGACACGGTCTGCAGCCAGAGGCGGTTCCGGCGCGGGTCGAGGAGCCAGGGCTCGCGGGCGAACAGCTGGAAGTTCCCGGCGATGGTGCGGACCTTGCGGACGAATTCCTGGCGCGGGGTCTCCGCCGGCCGGTCCCAGGCGCGGGCCCCGGCCTCGAACACCACGCGGTAGCCCCGGCGGGCGATGCGCATCGGGATGAGCACGTCGTCCAGGATCGTGTCCCCGGGGATCGGCTCGAACAGGTCCCGCCTTATGGCGTAGACCGCCCCTGTCACCCCGACGGTGGAGTCGACGCGGCTCTCGCTCTCCCGGATCGCCGTCTCGCAGCGCCAGTACAGGCCCACGCCCCGGCTCACGGGCGTCGCCTCCGGCCGATCGGCCAGGATCAGCCGGCCGCTCACGGCGCCGACGGCCGGGTCGCCGAACGGGCGCACGAGCGCCTCGAGCGTCCCGGCCTCGAACCGCTGCCGCGCGTCCGTCAGGACCACGATCTCACCGCAGCAGAGGGGAAGAACGTCGTCGAGAACGGCCGCCTTGCCGCGGCGCCCGGGAAACGCGATCACGCGCACGCGTCCGGAGGGGACCGCCCGGGCGCGCGCCTCCGTGCCGTCGGTCGACCCGTCCGATCCCACGACGATCTCGAGCCGGTCCATCGGGTAATCGAGGGCCAGGAGGTTCTCGATCCGGGCGGCGATCCGTTCCTCCTCGTCATGCGCCACGATCACGACCGACACCGAAGGAAATCCCGGCCCGGCCCGGGGTCGCACGGGACGCAGCGCGGCCCAGGCCCTGATCAGGACCGGGTAGCCGAGGTAGGCGTAGCCGATCAGGAGGCCCGAGATCCAGAACAGCGCGAGCGCGGTCATGCCGACCTCCGGGCCCGGCCGGGTTCCGGCAGGATGGTGTCCGCCGCCCCGAAAGCCACCCGGGCAGCGGGGGGGCAGCAGGGTGGTTGCCGGACGGAGGCAGACACTCCGGCCGGGACGGCGGACCCATGCGGCTCGAGCGCGGCCATCAGAGGACCAGCACGATGTCCCCGGGACGCAGCTCGATGTTCTCCCGCGCTCCGTCCTGCGTCGCCTTGCCGTAGTCGAACCGGATGCGGACCGGCCCGCGGCCGTCGCCGCGCAGGATGACGATGCGCGAGCGCGAGGCGAACTCGGTCAGGCCCCCCGCGAGGGCGAGAAGATCCAGCACCGTGGTCCGTCCCCTGAGGTCGTAGCGGCCGGGATGCGCCACCTCTCCGAGGA